>JABDQS010000070.1 GCA_013042125.1 Eudoraea sp. | reverse complement strand
ACCTTGAGGTACCCGGCATGCCAGATTCTTTGTGCTCGGTGCACTCCAAAATTACCTGAACCCTATTTCCTTTTTTTGCCATGATCTATTATTTATGTGGCTTACTTCAGTATTCCATTCTGACGTGCTTCTTTCAACACGGCAGAAATTCCTTTTTTGTGGATGCTTTTAAGAGCCCTTGCAGAAACTTTCAAGGTAATCCAACGATCTTCCTCAGGAATATAAAACCTTTTCTTTGAAAGATTTACATCAAATCTCCTTCGCGTTTTATTCATCGAAAAGGAAACGTTATTTCCAAACATCGCCCTCTTTCCAGTAATTTCGCAAACTTTAGACATAGCGCTCTTATTTACTTTGTTTTAAACAGGATGCAAATTTACGTCATTTTAACGGAAGCACAAAAATCTTTTTTAGAATTTTAATATTTCTTTTTGCAGCATTTCCAAGGCCTTATGAACCCCTTTTTGTACGATCCTTGTACGGTGGTTTCCCATCAAAAATTTCTGGACATCTACCCCTTTTTCAGAGGCAATTGCAATGTAAACCGTCCCGATAGGTGACTCAGAATCCCCTTTGGCCGGACCTGCGTTTCCTGTTGTGGCAATTCCGAAATCAGCTTTCATGATCTCACGTATATTGCTCGCCATGGCAGCAGCCACTTCAGCACTTACCACGGAGTATTTTCGTATCAATTCCTCCGGAACCCTGAGAAGATCCACTTTGGTACTTGTTGCGTAGCACACCAAACTACCCACAAAATAGGCAGAAGCTCCAGGAACGGAAGTGATCTGTTCTGAGATCTTTCCCCCTGTAAAACTTTCTGCTGTAGCCATTGTTAATTTTTTGTCTGTTAGCAATTTTCCAACAACCGCTTCTATGGTACCTTCTTCCTCTTCACCGGAAATAATATCTCCAATGAGATCATAGAGGTTTGAAGAAACCTCTTTGATCCCTTTTTCCAGTACTTCTTTCTCTTGTCCTTTCGCTGTAAGGCGTAACCGCACCTTTCCCAAATTAGGCAAATAAGCAAGTTTTATAAAACCGGGGAGGGTATCTTCCACAGCTGCAATACGTTCTGCAATGGCACTCTCCCCTAGCCCATATGTCATTATTGTCTTGTGAATGATAAAGGGTCTTTTGTATTTCTCTACGAGTTTTGGAAGTACCTGATTGGTCATCAGATCTTTCATCTCATAAGGCACTCCGGGCATGGAAACAAAGACGCGCTCCCCTTCTTCCATCCACATTCCCGGTGCAGTTCCGAAGTTATTGTGTAAGATCTGCGCTTTTGAAGGAACAAGGGCCTGATCTCTGTTAATATCCGAAATAGGAGTTGAAATGTATTTCTTAAAAAGTGATTCGATATGCGCTAACACCTCTTCATTCCTGATAAGGGTGTCATTAAAGAATTCACAAAGTGTATGCTTGGTGATATCGTCTTTAGTTGGACCAAGACCTCCGGTGATGAAAACGATCTGGGCTCTGGACCGTGCCTCTTTCAGGGCATCCAGAATGTGGGGTTTATCATCTTGTACGGAAGTGATCTGATATACAGAAATGCCTATTTTATTGAGCTCATTTGCAATAAAGGCAGAATTGGTGTCTATGATCTGACCAATAAGGATCTCATCGCCAATTGTAATAATCTCAGCATACATCAGACGTCAAAATCTTTTCCAAGCTCCGAAATGACCTGCAGTACATCTTTTTTAAGAATAGGGAATTTGGCTTCTATCTGATCCTTGTTCTCAGCATTTTTTCCCAGCGTTTCTATTTCCAAAGCAATAGCTCGGGTTTGTTCCATCCCAAGAAGGTCTACATTGGGCTTTATTTTATGCGCAAGCTGATAAACATTATCGTAATCCCCATCCCCGATAGCCTTTTCAAGATCTTCGAGATCCTGTGGTACCTCATCCAGAAATACGGTTATCACGGATAGCACGAAGTCTTGGTCACCATCAGCCATCTCATTTAATTTATCAAGACTATATATCATCTATTTAATTTTTAAACGTAATAATTCGTTCCCTTCTAAACTTCCCGAAAGGTAGTCATTTGGACTTACTTTGCCAACACCCGCCGGGGTACCCGTAAAGAGTATATCCCCCTTTTTTAAAGTAAAGAACCCGGATACATATCCAATTAGTTCGTCGATAGACCAAAGCATTTGCGCCGTATCCCCATTTTGAACCACCTCATCATTCTTGGTTAAGGTAAAATGCAAGTTTTTCAGGTCCTTAAGTTCTTTCTTTGGAACCCATTTACCAATTACCGCAGCACCATCAAATCCTTTCGCCTTTTCCCAGGGTAGACCTTTCTCTTTTAACTGGGTCTGAAGGTCCCTTGCCGTAAAATCTATTCCCAGACCTATTTCATCGTAATATTTGTGAGCGAACTTAGGATCAATATGTTTACCTACCTTTTTGATCTTCACCAGAACTTCAACTTCATAATGAATATCCTCCGAGAATTCCGGGATATAAAAATCTTGTTCTTTCGGCAACACAGCAGAATCTGGTTTAATGAAAACGACCGGGTCTTTTGGCCGCTCATTAGACAATTCTTTTATGTGTTCTGCATAATTTCGTCCAATACAGATAATTTTCATTGCCTATATCTTAAATTTCTATTGAAGTTTATTATTG
>JABDQS010000065.1 GCA_013042125.1 Eudoraea sp. | reverse complement strand
TAGTTGACCATTCTGGCAACCTGGTCAGCCTCCAGAGCAAACATGGCAAAAAATGCACCTAACATTTGCAATAGCGGAGCTCCTGGTGGGTGTGCTACCTGAAGTTTTGCTGAAGTGGTAATATATTCACCGGCATCCCACCAACTTCCGGTAGGTTCCACAGTAAGACCATATACTATCAGAGCTATAAAAAAGACTCCCCAACCTAGAATAGAGTCCCATTTTTCAAAGTTTTTCGCAAACATTCAGTCTTCCTTTAACGAATAGTGGCGAAATTACTAATTTAAATAAATATTGAGATCAATATTTCTTAAACCTTTAACATGAAGGTAAGGTTAGCTATTAATCGGATTACATTTAAAAAATGTTTGTGCAAATGAAACTTTGTCTTAAATTTGCACGCTCTTTAGCGCCATTGGCCTATGGTGTAATTGGCAACACAGCTGGTTTTGGTCCAGTCGTTCTAGGTTCGAGTCCTAGTAGGCCAACAGAAAAGAGTGAAGCCCATTACGAAAGTAATGGGTTTTTTTATTCGGGAGGTTCGTCCTTCTTAAGAGGATCTTTTGAAGGAACAGGCGAAGGAGCTTCTTGTCCTTCTTCCAGGGCGACATCTTCTTTTTCCAAAGTTTCTAATTCCTCCCCTGCCATATCTATGATGGTGCTCATTTTCTTTTTGTCCTTAATCATGGCCCAGGTCATTACCAGACTGGTGCCAATGATAACGAATAGGAGAATGCCCGGCTCAAAAGATTCAACCTGTGCCTCAACGGGAATGGCATAGAATAAAAGTACGGTGATCAAACCACGGGGTGCGATAAATAATTGTGGCAGAATATCTTTCCCATAAAAAACACGTAAGACCACAAATCTGACCACATAGATCGAAATGATCATTAGCAAGCTAATCATTGCTACGCTTAAGCTGAAGAGAGATGAAACAACTATGGTAAGTCCAAAGATGACAAAAAAGAAGGTGCGCACTACAAAAGCAGTCTCCAGCGTAACAATATGAAGTTCATGATAGATGCGATGCGCTTTTTCATGATCGAGAAAAATTGAAAATTTGCCCTTAAAGAACAACTTCATATTGGCGATTACCAAACCAAAAATGAGGATGATCAGTAGTGAAGACAAATGAAATTGTTTTCCGATCGCATATAAGAGCAACAGTACCGCGATTAGCAGGAAAAGTTTGGCCTGACTTTTTATTTCCTGAAAGACAAGGATAATCGCATAACTTGCAATAATGGAGATGATGATGGTTAAAACAATATTTAGCGCAAAGCCACCGACCCCTCCGTCTGAAGCAGGATTTAATCCTCCTACCAAAAAGTAGAACATCATGATCCCCATAATGTCCGAAAACGTACTCTCGTAAATATGGAATTCCTTTTTGTTTGCCGATAAACCACTAACACTGGGTATAATGATCGCACTAGAAAGTATGGAAAGAGGGGTGGCATACAGCCAGGCAGATTGCATACTCATTTCAGGAATAAATTGAAATAAGATAAGTGCAGCTAAATATGCAGAACCAATCAGACCAATGAGTGCCACAACCATTGATTTTATTATCGGCAAAAGTTTTTCTCTCTTAAGCTCCAATTCAAGGGCTGCCTCCAGCACGATCATGATCAATCCGATGATACCTAAAACTTCCAGAGCAGGAAAGAAATCAACTGAATCTGAGGTGAAATAGGAGAGGACATATTGAAGGATGACTCCCAACAGTATGAGAAGTAAAACAGAAGGGATATTCGTTTTTTTGGAAATGCCATTAAAGACAAAAGATAATATCAAGATGACAGATGCCTCAATGATTAGGTTGTAACTGGAGAAAATGTCCATAGGGTTTACTGATTTAAGACCTTGGTTTAAAAAATAAATGTACATTAAATTGTTCAATGCTGTTTTTTAATCTCGTATAACTAATAATTATTTCAGTGTGATTGTAATGTTTCCGGAATAGAAAAAATTTGTATATTTGCGCCACTGAAAGGATAGTAAAGTATTCATGAGGGGACAATTTGTCCCCTCTTTTGTTACTTAGAAATATGTGGAAGGACCAGGTTAAAGCACTTTTAAATGAGGTTTTGGAGGAAAACCCAAACCTTTTTCTGATCGATCTGTCAATTAGTGCCGGCAATAGTATTAAGGTAGTGATCGATGGTGATAATGGGGTTACCCTGGAAGATTGTATGATGGTTAGCAGAGCTATTGAGCATAATCTGGATAGAGAAGAAACAGATTTTTCGCTCGAAGTGACCTCTGCAGGAGCAACGGAACCTTTGACGATCCCGAGACAGTACACAAAAAATATTGGACGTAAGATGGAAGTAAAAACTTCCGAATCAAAATATGCAGGAACCCTTCAATCTACTTCGGCAGATACCATAACCCTGGAGTGGAAGGCAAGGGAGCCAAAACCCATAGGAAAAGGAAAAGTAACAGTGGTGAAGAATCAGACCATCCCTTTCTCAGAGATTATAAAAGCGAACGTAGTACTTAAATTTTAATTGTAGATCAGAATGGAAAATATAGCATTGATCGAATCATTCTCGGAATTCAAAGATGACAAGTTCATTGACCGGGTAACCCTAATGGCAATTTTGGAAGATGTTTTCAGAAACGCCCTTAAAAAGAAATTTGGATCAGATGATAATTTTGACATTATTATTAATCCGGACAAGGGTGATTTAGAGATATGGAGAAACCGAACTGTAGTTGAAGATGGAGAAGTGGAAGAGCCCAATGAGGAAATTTCCCTTTCAGAAGCACGTAAAATTGAACCCGACTTTGAAGTAGGTGAAGATGTGTCTGAAGAAGTTAAGCTGATAAACCTGGGGAGACGTGGTATCCTTGCCTTACGACAGAATTTGATCTCAAAAATACACGAGCACGATAATACAACTATCTACAAGCAGTTTAAGGACCTCGAAGGAGAGATCTATACAGCTGAGGTGCACCATATAAGGCACAAGGCCATTATTCTACTCGATGATGAAGGAAATGAGATCATCCTGCCAAAAGACAAGCAGATCCCATCCGATTTCTTCAGAAAAGGGGATAACGTACGCGGTATTATTGAAAGTGTAGAATTAAAGGGGAACAAACCAATGATCATTATGTCCAGAACCTCCCCAACCTTTTTGGAACAATTATTCTTCCAGGAGATCCCTGAGGTATTCGACGGACTTATCACAATTAAAAAGGCAGTTCGTATCCCCGGCGAGAAAGCCAAGGTGGCTGTTGATTCCTATGATGACCGTATAGATCCGGTAGGTGCTTGTGTTGGTATGAAAGGATCCCGTATCCATGGAATAGTAAGAGAGCTTGGGAATGAGAATATAGATGTGATCAACTGGACAAATAATCCGCAGCTTATGGTAACCAGGGCATTGAGTCCGGCACGTGTGTCTACCGTGAAGCTTAATGATGAGAATATGACCGCACAGGTATACCTGAAACCCGAAGAAGTTTCTAAGGCAATTGGCAGGGGAGGTCATAATATCCGACTTGCCGGTCAACTTACAGGCTATGAGATAGATGTCTTTAGGGAGGGTGTTGAAGAAGATGTTGAATTAACAGAATTCTCTGATGAAATTGAAGCTTGGATCATTGAAGAATTAAAGAAGATAGGTCTTGATACAGCCAGAAGTGTTTTGGAACAAGATGTAGATGATCTTATTAAAAGGACAGATCTTGAGGAAGAGACCATCAGAGATGTGGTGCGGATCCTGAAAGAGGAATTTGAAGATTAAGCTATATATTAGCATAAAAAATTAAGAGAGGAAATAGTATTTATGGCAGATAATGCAAGAATAAGGCTTAATAAAGTTTTAAGAGAACTTAATATCTCCCTGGATAGGGCGGTCGATTTTCTTGCCTCTAAAGGGCATACAATAGACGCGCGTCCCACTACCAAAATATCAGAGGAGGTACATCAGGTTCTTTTAGACGAATTCCAAACCGATATGAGCAAGAAAGTTGCTTCCATAGAAGTTGGGGAGGAAAAGCGTAAAGAAAAAGAAGCCATAAGACTACAATTAGAGCAGGAACAGGAAGAAAGACGCCTGGCAAGAGAAAAACGTGCCGCAGCAAGCGAAGTTGTAAAGGCCAAAGCAGAACTTTCGGGACCTAAAATGGTAGGAAAGATTGACCTGGAAGGCAAGAAGAAAGCCAAGCCCGTAAAAGAAGAGGCTCCTGCCCCGGTTGTTGAGGAAACAGAGGCGAAAAGTGAGCCGCCTGTTGTTGAGAAACCAGAAAAGAAGGTTGAAAAGAAACCGGCAAAAGCGGCTAAAGAGAAGGAAGCTGAAAAGCCTGTAGAAGAAAAGAAACCAGCAATTGAGACCAAGTATCAAAAACTTTCCGGTCCCAAAATTATGGGAGATAAAATTGATCTCACCAAATTTGCAAAACCAAAAAAGAAAAAGGAACAGCCTTCTAAACCAGATCCTAGCGACCGTAAGAAACGAAGAAAGAGGATCATTAGTGACTCAGGACCCAGATCTGGAGGTAGAGGAAGAGCTAAAAGAGGGGCTAGACCCGGAGTAACATCCAAAGTAGAACCTACAGAAGAAGAAGTACAGAAACAAGTACGGGAAACCCTGGAAAAATTGCAGGGAAAATCCAAAAAAGGAAAAGGAGCAAAATACCGACGAGATAAAAGGGATCAGCACAGGCAGCAGTCTGAGAAAGACCTTGAACAACAAGAACTGGAAAACAAGGTTCTTAAGGTAACCGAATTTGTAACGGCAGGGGAAGTGGCAACCATGATGGACGTCCCTACAACTCAGATCATATCTGCATGTATGTCGCTCGGAATTATGGTAACCATGAATCAACGTCTGGATGCCGAAACCCTGTCTATTGTAGCGGAGGAATTTGGCTATGAAGTTGAATTTGTGACCGCAGATATTGAGG
>JABDQS010000062.1 GCA_013042125.1 Eudoraea sp. | reverse complement strand
ATATCATGATATATGGTCTTGTATCGTCACGATAACTATCTGCAGGAAATTGTATTGTTATTCCTTCATGGCAAGGCCTCAAATTCCTTTCGTTTACTATCGTACCATGCTTCCATGGCGCCAGGGGCATTCATCAGTGCCCGCATCTCCTGCATGGCCTTAAGATGTGCTCCGTCTTTTTTTTGAAACATTTCCATCCCATGCTTCTTGCTCATTTCTGCAATTTCTTCGAATGAATTGGCTTGAAATTCAAGGTCACAAGCTCCTCCCAGGTCTTTACAAGTCATTGTTTTCATTTGCTGTTTCTATTTATTCAATTAAGTACCAAAATCCTATCCATGTATTTTGATCCATTCAATATTATTATCCTCAGTGAGTTTAACTACCAGTGTTTTAGTTTTTATAGGCCAGTAGCCAAGCTTTTTCTGTGATATCAAATAATAGAGATGGCCTTTATTAGTGCGATCTGGTTCTCCAAGTAATTCCAGTAGTTCGTCTTTTGTGAACTCTCTTATTGAATCATTATATACAATATCATGAAGCATTTGCTCTCTGTAAGGATAGTCGGAATCTTCCTTTGTGCCCCACTTTATCTTATCAAATTTTACTTCGGTAACTGCTCCTGTAGTTGCAGCGTCAACTTCTTCCGCTTTCTCCCTATTACAGCCAATACAGATAAGTATAAAAATAACTAGCGTGAATCTAAAGTTCATAACTCCTTTTTTTAATCTTTTGTTCCCGTAATTTTAGTGACCAGCGGCAAGCATACTTATTTACGATAACAATTTGAATACGTCCTATCGTTAAATTACAAAATCTTCCTGGGATCTAATGTATTTAATTGCTTAATCCTCAATAAATTATGTGGAATTACTGAGGTCGGTGTCATTACTCTTTATTGAAAGGAAGCTTGTCTCGAATCAAAAAACTTTTAGGAAGATCAAAAAAGCCATCCACGAAAGTAGATGGCTTTGACAGTTATGAAAAACTGTGATCTTCTATTTTAAAAAGAATAAATCTATACTATAAAAGGGGCATTAAAAATCAGCATCGGTAGGCCCCTCACCAATAGGTTCTTTCCCTGTTCTTACATAGCCAATTTTTAAGTTTTCAGAATAGCTAAAATAAATAGGTTTTTCATTTCTCAAAAGGTCAATTACATTAGGATACATTGACAAGGGATAGCGTAAGTACACCAATTTATTCCTTTTGTCATAAGAATTTACGGGTACGCTTTTACCATCTGGATAGAAGTTTACCTGTACAACAAAATCCTCATCGTGATAACATTTTACAAGGGCGCGCGGGTATACTTTATTCTGATCGGCCCCCCCTGATTGAAAGTGAACCCAATAATGGTTTATTTCGCTGGTTATTAACTTCATTGTGAATAGTTTTTAAATTAGTTGATTAAGATACCAAGTTAAAGTTTATTTCCCAATATATATTTATGGTTTTGAGAAAAAAGGTTAGGATTTAAGCTGTTAGCGATATTAAAGGAGCAAAAAACTACTTTTTGGTTAAATAATTGGATACCCGATTTCCTTTTATTGCCCCACAATGATTTTATCATACTTAGTTTTAAAGGTATATCATGGCCTGAAAGAATATCAAATTTGAATTAAAGGTTCCAAATACCTCATTCTTGTATTCCAGCGTCAATTTTGAATGGTGGCCGCTCATATAGGCGTTAATACCAATTCCAAGGGATTTTCTGTTATCATCAACTGCATCATAGGTATGTGTTCCATAGCTCACATAGGGTTGGTATCGCGTTTTAGTTACATCACCTTTGAAAACATAACCGGCATGTGCACAAATTAGCGCTCCTGTACCATAAACATTGTAAAGATAATTTTTTCCATAATCGGCAACCTGGTAAATGGCATAAGCAGAAATGGCACTGCCGTTGTCACCCAATGGTGCGTCGTAAAATGCATCAATAGCATAAATGAAAACGTCTTGTCCCGCAAGCTCAGATTGAGCAGTTGTACCATTGTCTATAACGGTCCCTTTGGGATGAAGGAAAAAGCCTGCGCCAATATTAAAAATGTTGTTCTCGCCTAAATATGTGCCCACTTTGTAGGGTAAAAGATTTGATTCTTCATCAAAAATCTGATAGTCAAAATATCCGGCATAGGTCTTTCCTGCCTCTTTAGAACCCAAAAGCTCCCTGCCATTGTAGACAGCATCTTCACCGGGAAGTGGTATGCGTTCGTCTAATGTTGAGACCGCAGCATCGTTCACTGACACCCGGTATTGCAATTTATTGAAACTTCCCTTGGCAAATATGCCAACATGACGACCAAATTGATCGGAAAGTCCCAATGTAGCCCATGCCGGGCGATGATTGTCAAGAGTCATCATGTTTAAGGTGCTTTGGTTGTTAAGTCGGGATATTCCGTTAAAGTAATGTAGTCCACCACCCACGGCATGGTTATCTCCCAAATTGTATTGGGCCCATGCGCCGTGGAAGAATATTTGTGAGCCGTCTCCGGTTCCGGTGGGACTTAAGGAGTTACTGTTTAAGTTGTTCAGTCCAAAATGAGTCACGATAAGGAAATTCTTGTTAAGCTGTGAATACATTAAGATGCGGGCGCGATGCAGATTAAAATTGAGTTTGCTATTTTCATTTCCGTTGGTATCAAAAGTAACGTCGGTATTATAAATTGCCTGGCCCTGTACCCAGGAAATAATACGAAGGTATTTGGAGCCATCTTCGTTGAGTCCGAATTTGAATCCGCCATCATAATTAGGGAAGCCTTGTGCGTTTACCGATTGACAAATAAATAACAAAAGTACTGGTAGAAGAAGTGCTGTTTTTCGAGGTAATACCATGATCTTGATAGTAACAGGTTGCCGACTTACAACCAAATGAATACAGCACAATTTTAAGCCATTTAGTTGTGTTATTTTATGACTCTTGTCATACAATCCAAATTAATTTGAGTCCCGAAAGATAGAATTTGGACAAAATATCATTACCCTTTATTTTAATACAAACGGGTATGATGTTCACTTGCATCAATGGTTTTTTTAAGACGGGTTTCTCTGGTTTCTCTCTTCTTTGCGCTCAGTATCCAATGAATCATCTTTCTTTTGTATGAAGGTGCTTGTTCTTCGAAAAAGGCCCAGGCCTTTTTGTTCTTTTGAAAGAGTTTTTTAAGATCTGCACTGAGGTCTGTAGCAGTTTTGTCATAGGAATATACCCTGGATTTTTTTTCCTTCTGAAGCTTATAGGCTTTCAGGCCTGCTTCCTTCATCAGTCCGGAGGCCCTAAGTTCTTTTACTTTCTTAATGTTTACAGCGCTCCAATTACTGTTCTTTCTCCTTGGTGTAAAACGTATGCAATAACTCTCTGTCCCTAGGGACCTTCTCAGACCATCGATCCAACCAAAGCAAAGCGCCTGATCAACAGATTCTGACCATGTTAGGGATGGTTTTCCGGTTTTAACTTTGTAATAACCAACCCATAATTCCTGTTCCTGACTATGATTTACTCTCAACCAGGCTCTAAATTCTTTCTGATCTTTAAAAAATATGGGGGTCATTTGAGAGTTCAGTTTTTAATTTCAGATTATGATGTGTGTTACCCGGTGAACTTACAGGAATAGTTTCTATAGTTTTTTAAGAACGTTTTTTCCACTTATGGCCGAAGCCGTTAACATCCCTGAGAACAAGGCGCCTGCAACACCTGCAGTTACAATATCCTGTCCTGTCAGATAAAAATTTTTAATTGGGGTCCTTGGAACTAGAAATTTTTGTTTGAACCTTGAAGGACTATGGTCCAGGCCGTAGATTTCTCCTCTGCCATAATTGACAAAATGTTGGGTAGTAAGTGGAGTCGATAGCTCATAACAATTCACCTTTCCCTGTAATTGTGGTAAATGGTTGTACAGTTCCTTCAACAGACGTTCTGAGATTTCTTTTTTGAATGTCTCATAGGCATTTCCCCTTTTTTTCCAGGAGGTATCAGCCCATTTTTTAAAAGCTTCATAGGGAAGCAATGTAATGATATCAATAGTGCTTTTTCCCGGGTAGCGATTAGACCAATCCGGATCTTTAGCCGAAGGAAAAGAAAGATATACAACAGGAAAAGGTTGTGACAGATCATTTATATATCTTTCAACACAGCTATCATGGTCACCTTCCGCCGGATAGATCCAATAATTTGTTTTTGGAAGTTGAAGTTCTTTTGGTGAACCTTCCAATCCTATGTACAGGCTTGCGTGCGCCACAGAAGGCTTCACCTTTTTTAACTGCGCCTTCAACCGGTGTTTTTCTACGGTTTCAGAGGGTAATAGCTTGCTATAAGTGGTCATTATACCTGCATTACTAACTATCTTTTTAGCCAGGATTTTTTTTCCGTCTTTCATCTGCACTCCAATGGCTGTATTTTTTTCAATAATAACTTCTTCCACCTCTGCATTTACCAGAATGGATCCTCCGGATGCAGCTATAACCGGATCAATGGTTCCTACAATTTGGGAAGAACCTCCAACAGGGAAACTTCCTCCATTAAAATAATGTCTTACCACCGAAGCGTGCATGATAAAACTACTTTGTTTTGGAGGCAGGCCATAATCCCCGTATTGCCCCGTAAGTACTTTTATCAATGTTTCATTGCTGGTCAGGGAACGAAGCACCTCATCTGTTGTTTTATCTGAAAAATTGTAAAAAGGTTTTCTGAGGAATCGCCCCACGAGCTTATTCAGGAAAGGTGGAATAGCTTTGCTTATATAGAAGTTCCTGCTTGCTTTTACTGCTTTAAAAACCAAATCCACATATTTATTGATAGCATGCTGCTCTTCGGGGAAATAGGAGATCATCTGATTCTTAAAATTTTCGGCCCCCTTTACGAAATCGAAGTGCCTATTTCCAATTACGATCCGGTCATATACCTCTCCCATATCTGCCCATTTCAACTTACCATCTGTCACATAGTCGAATAGTTTCCTCAAAATGCTGTTCTCTCGCTGCACTTCTCCAATATAATGGATCCCTACATCCCATTCATAGCCCTTACGTTTAAAAATATGTGTGAAACCGCCGGCAGTATAATGCCTTTCCAGTACCAAAACCTTTTGACCTTCTTTGGACAGTATAGCAGCGGTGGCAAGACCTCCCATTCCGGATCCTATTACAATAGTATCATACGTTGCGAGCAATGTTGGTTTTTGTTTGTAGGATTGAATCATATTGTTGGTGGCTACCCGGGTCTTGCTTATCCCATTAAAAAATTTAGTTCTATTTAAAAATAGGAATTTTGAATTGAATTCTTTGGAGGTACTTAGCTATAGCCATTTGTGGCAATGCTTGCTGCATATACAATTCGTTAAGGGCGGGCTTTTCGCCCAGGTTTGCTCACAAAAAAAGCCACCCACTTTGTGGATGGCTTCGGTGTGGCGTTGAAGTGAGCTTCGCTCTATTTCGGCGCTCCTCCTACTGTTCTACCTAGAACCAATTTCAGAAAGATCTTTAGAAACTCTATGACATAGTAGATTATGCAGATCTGCAAAGATCAGAGGGTATTAGCAGTTATAGGTAGTTACATCACGAAGTAGATTTGAATACACTCAAATACGATCAGACAGTATCGATAATTATCTATATTTATAACAACCAACCCTATTACCAATGATCAACTTCTTCAGAAAAATCCGCAAGAAACTGGCTGATGATAACAAGCCGCAAAAATATGCCCGCTATGCCATTGGTGAGATTATACTCGTTGTTATCGGGATTTTGATAGCGTTAAGTATTAATAATTGGAATGAGGATCGTAAGACAACTAACACTGAGATTGAATATCTCATACGTCTCAGATCAGATCTTGCAAATGATACCGCCTACTATCACAGTCGAATAAAATATGCCAATAAAGTAATTGCGGATCATAAGAAAGCCATCATACTCTCTTACAATGAAATTACAAGCCCACAGGATTTTTATGAACGTTTTCATAATATTGAATGGTCATCTGAGTTTCTTACCATTAGAGACAATACTTATGCTGAAATGCATAATGCAGGGCAAATTAATATTATCAAAAACGAAAAGATCAAAACAGAAATATTGGAATTTTATCGACAAGTAGATGTGGTTGCAAAGCATTTTGAGGAATTTAATAATACTTCCATTGGATTTCTATCGGATTTTTTAATTAAAAGCAAAGCCCTTAAGCACTTCTGGTCTTATGGACGAGAAGGGAGTAGTTGGACAACCGAAATGCTAGATGAATCTGATGATTGGCAATGGATCAATGATCCTAAATCAGAATTGTTCAAATCATTCCAATTTACACTTGGTTTCTATAAAAACAAACAAACTTATTTTAAACGCTACTGTGAGGCTCTTGCAAATGAATCAACAATTTTATTATTAGAAATAGAAAACGAACTAAGAAATAGATCCGTCGAAGTTCCCGCACCAACCATCGAACCACTTTTCGTTATTGATTAAATGATCACATATTAATGAAACTTATTTTCATGTTTTTTATCCAATGACTCTCTACAGATACATATTACTATCAGAAGTGACCAAGTGGATACCCTATTTTCTTTAATGTATTACGTAACATTAGTTTTAACATCCTCTTACCTTGGGTGGTCTTAAAATATTTTTCTCTGCGCATGGCATCTTTCTTACAGAGGTAGAATTCGCAGAAAATTAAACGAAGTGGCATCCTTTTAGAAGTGCTTATAGTCCTGCCAGCATTATGATCTCTTAGTCTGTTCTCTATATTAGTTGTAAATCCATGATAAAACAGTAAATCCTTTTCGCTTTGCAAGACATATACACAATAGGGAAGTATCATTTTTTAATTTAATACCTATAAGTGAAATAGTATTGCGTGAAAATAAAAAGCACATAGTATGCCATGAGATTTAGAAGATGATATGTATACAAAAAGAAAAGCCCAAAGAAAACTTTGGGCTTTAAATCTAATTGGCAATGTAGTAGAACTTTCAGTAAAGTAGAACTAACGTTCACTTCACTGCCCTTCGGGCGTTCACTACAGAGCCAAGTAGTGAGCTCTGCTCTACTACTTGGCTCCCCCTCTTGGGCTTCCTCCTTCATTCGCCAAGGCGAACTCCGGCGGATAGACATCTCGCCCAGGTTTGCTCACAAAAAAAGCCACCCACTTTGTGGATGGCTTCGGTGTGGCGTTGAAATGAGCTTCGCTCTACTTCGGCGCTCCTCCTCTTGGGCTCGAACCAAGGACCCTCTGATTAACAGTCAGATGCTCTAACCAACTGAGCTAAGGAGGAATAATACGCTAATTTTGAGGTGGCAAATATAGCAGTTTCTTTCAAATCCCCCAACAGTTACCTGCTATTTTCTATTTAAATAACCATTTGTAAAGATCGTTCCCATTGGCAAACAACAACAGCGCAATTAAAAGGAAAAAGCCCGTCATCTGCGCGTATTCGAGGAATTTATCACTTGGTTTTCTGCCCGTTACCATCTCATAAAGCAGGAACATTACATGTCCGCCGTCCAAAGCAGGAATGGGCAAGATGTTCATAAACGCAAGAATAATTGAGATCAGGGCCGTGGTAGACCAGAAGGCCGCCCAGTTCCATGAGCCCGGAAACATATTCCCAATAGCAGCAAAACCGCCAACTCCCTTATAAGCACCCGTCTCCGGATTAAATATTTTTTTAAGCTGCTTTGCATAGCTCGTTAGGGTAGTTACACCTTTGTCTATACCGGCCGGAATAGATTCCAAAAAGGAATACGTTCTTGTTTCTATCTTTAGAAAATCTCTTTTCTCCAAATCGTCCCAGCTCAAGCCGCCCCACACAACACCAATAGTGGCTGAATCTGAGATCATGACAGGTATTTGAATTATCCCACTTCCTTCTCGTTCAACTGTTAGATCTACAGTTTGGTTTTTGTATTGTTCTAACAAGGGTTTGGCCTCATCAAAGAAGGTAATTTCAGTACCCCCGATCTCCACAATTTCATCGTTTATTTGTAAACCTGAATCTTTGTTACTGGATTCATCAGGAATTGCTCCTATCACAAATGGATACCGAGGGCTTAAAAATCTAATATTCTCTTCATCCTCAAGCAGTGTAGCAATAAAATCTACAGGGATCTCCTGAGTAATTTCCCTGCCATCTCGTTCAATGGTGAATTGATCCCCGTTTACCAATTCGATAAAGATCTGGCTGAAGTCTTCGATCTTATTTTCATCAACCGAAATGATCTTATCTCCTGTCTGTATTCCAAGTTTATCTCCAATGTTTTGTGCACTTACATACACCCCATCCTTTAAGCTCTCATTAGAGATGAATTGATCTCCGTAATTCCATGCAAGGCCTATATATATGATCACCGCCAGGATAAAATTCACAGTCACTCCTCCCAACATAATGATAAGTCGCTGCCAGGAAGGCTTGCTTCTGAATTCCCACGGCTTTGGTTCTTCGGACATTTGATCCGTATCCATACTCTCATCGATCATCCCGGAAATTTTCACATAACCTCCCAGAGGCAGCCAACCAATACCGTAGACCGTTTCGCCAATTTTCTTTTTAAAGAGCGAATATTTTATATCGAAAAACAAATAGAATTTTTCAACACGGGTCTTGAATATTTTAGCAGGAATAAAATGGCCCAGCTCATGCAAAACAATTAGCAGGGAAAGGCTCATAAAGAATTGTATGATCTGAATAACTATCGGACTCATTGAAGCTTTCTAATTTTAATCGCACAAAAGTACGCTTTTAAGGGGTCTTAAAAAAAGAAACTCCGGATGCCATCAAATTTTTAAGAAAGATTTAGCAGCGATCTGACACGTCATTTTTTGATTGCAAGACTCGGCTGCTGTACCTTTGTAAAAAAGTGCTGATGCGGGATTTCTTTAAAAAGTTTAAGCTGCTGGGCTTAGTATTGCTAGGGCTTTCTATGGTTATAATCGTACTCTTTTACCGGGCCCTGCAGCCAAAAAAGATGCTGCCGGTATATCAGCCGGCCGACTTCAACCCTGAACTCGTAGATGCAGACCTGCAATATGTGAAGAAATACCATACGATAGCCGATTTTTCCCTTATAAATCAGAATGGACAGACCATAACACAGGAAGATTACGCAGATAAGATCTATGTAGCCGATTTCTTTTTCACTACATGCCCAACTATTTGTCCTGTAATGACCGAGAATATGGCCACCATCCAGGAAAATATCCTGAACGATGATGAGGTGCTGCTATTGAGTCACTCCGTTACACCGGAAATTGATTCGGTGCCCCAATTAAAAAAGTACGCCCTTGAAAAAGGGGTCATCGATCAAAAATGGAATCTGGTCACCGGAGATAAAAAGCAGATCTATGAACTGGCAAGAAAATCGTACCTCGCTGTAAAGACCGATGGAGACGGCGGACCCTATGATATGATCCATACGGAAAATTTTATGCTGATAGATAAGGAAAAAAGAATTCGAGGCACCTATGACGGCACTAATCCGGAGGAAATCGAAGAGCTTCTAAAAGACCTTGCCATCTTAAAAGCATCTTATAAGGAGTAGATATCCATTATAGTTCCCGTTAAGCACCTATCTACTTTACTCCTGTGATCTGCACAATATTTTAATCCAAATATCTACTGCTATTCTACCTTTTTCTGTTACTTTTGTCCTTACTTATAATCAATCTAAATAAAAATTGAGCGCTACCGTAGTAGATCTTAAAATTGGACAGAAGGGTATTATTCGTGAATTTGCCGACGATGTATTGCCTATTAAACTTCTTGAATTGGGTTGTCTGCCCGGTAATGAGATAGAAATAGTCCAGATAGCCCCATTTAAAGATCCTGTTTATATCAACGTTAACGGCTCCCATATTGCCATCCGGAGATCTATCGCCAGATTGATCTTCTTAGATATCATAGAAGACGAGAAATTGCCATGAGTAAGAGTATCAATGTAGCACTGATTGGAAATCCTAACACCGGGAAGACATCCGTTTTCAATGAACTTACCGGACTCAAGCAAAAAGTAGGCAACTATCCGGGGATCACAGTTGAGAAAAAGGAAGGGGTATGCAAACTTCCCAGAGGCGTAAAAGCCCATATTCTTGATCTTCCCGGCACCTATAGTCTTAATACAACTTCTCTGGATGAAAGTGTGGTTGTAGAATTACTTCTTAACCGCAACGATAAAGATTTTCCCGATGTAGCAGTTGTGATCAGTGATGTCGAAAATTTAAAACGGAATTTGTTGCTGTTTACCCAGATCAAAGATCTGAAGATCCCAACCATACTGGTGATCAACATGGCAGACAGAATGTCCCGGAAGGGGATCACCCTAGATGTTCCGTTGATGGAACAAAAGCTGAACACCAAAATAGCTCTGGTAAGTACGCGCAAGAATACCGGGATAGACAAGATCAAGGAACTGATCGCCGACTTTAAGAACCTCTCCGTTACTCCTAATGTAGATACTACGGTCATTGCTCCGGATTATTTTGATCGCCTGAAACGCACATTTCCCAATGAGGACATGTACAAGTTATGGTTGGTGATCACCCAGGATGTGAATTTTATGCCGATCGAAAAAAAACGGATACAGGATTCGAGTTCATTCAGCACAAAGTCAAAATCAGAATTAAAACGACTACAACAAAAAGAGACCATCCTGAGATATCAATTTATCAATGGGATCCTTAAAGAGAGTTACAAGGTAGATCTAATGGCAGCTAAGGGATTACGAGCCACGCTAGACAAGGTCCTTACACACAAGATATTTGGCTATTTAATTTTCTTTTTAATTCTGCTGACCATTTTTCAGGCCATCTATGACTGGAGTAGTTACCCAATGGATTTTATTGACGAATTTTTTGCCTCAGCCAGTGAATGGGTAAAAAATACCCTGCCCCCGGGTGTCTTTACCAATTTGATCGCGGAAGGTATCCTGGCCGGGATCGGTGGAATCGTCATCTTTATTCCTCAGATCGCCTTCCTGTTTCTCTTTATCGCCTTACTGGAAGAATCTGGCTACATGAGCAGGGTGGTTTTCCTGATGGACAGAGTAATGAGGCCATTTGGACTAAGTGGAAAAAGTGTGGTACCGCTCATCTCAGGAACAGCCTGTGCTATCCCTGCAGTTATGGCTACGAGAAATATCGAGAACTGGAAAGAACGACTGATAACCATTCTGGTAACCCCTTTTACTACTTGTTCTGCACGACTACCTGTTTACCTTATTATCATTGCTTTGGTTATTCCGGAAGGCAGAATTATGGGGCTTAGTTACCAGGCATTGACCTTAATGCTATTGTACCTAATTGGGTTCCTTGCGGCCATACTCTCTGCTATGCTCCTGCATAAAATACTTAAGATCAAAAGTCGCACCTTCTTTGTAATTGAAATGCCCAATTACAAGCTGCCACTATTCAAGAATGTGGTCTATACAGTTATCGAAAAAACAAAAAGTTTTGTATATGGTGCCGGTAAAATTATTCTTGCCATCTCCATAGTTTTATGGTTTTTGGGTTCGAACGGGATTTCCGACAAATTTGAGAATGCCGATGACCTGGTAAAACAAAGGATCTCAGAGCAGGGATTTACAGCCTATAATGAAGCAGATATTGCGCAAAAATTAAAGGTATACGAGGAAGAGTTAAAAGCTACTCCTCTATTAGAGCCGGACCGGCTGCAAGATTCCCTCCAACAACAGCGTCTTACTCTTGAAGAAAGAGCTGTAAAACAGGAGATAGCAGGTTATAAACTAGAGAATTCATATATTGGGTATCTTGGGAAAGCCATTGAGCCTGTTGTAAAACCCCTCGGGTACGACTGGAAAATTGGCATAGCAGTACTGACGTCCTTTGCTGCAAGAGAGGTCTTTGTTGGTACACTGGCCACCATTTACAGTGTGGGGAATGACGAAGAAGAAACAATAAAGCAGCGTATGGCTGCTGAAGTAAATCCGGTTACAAAAGAACCCTTATTTAATTTAGCTTCCGGGATATCCTTATTATTATTCTATGCCTTTGCCATGCAGTGTATGAGTACCCTGGCGGTAGTTAAAAGAGAAACCAATAGCTGGAAATGGCCTCTCGCTCAATTAGTAATAATGAGCGCTTTTGCTTATCTTGTAGCATTGATCGCGTATCAACTTTTAAAGTAAGACCATGAGTTTTCAATTGCTCTTAGTGTACCTAACTCTAACCATTGCCATAGGCTATCTGGTGAATAAATTCCTCTTGCCAAAAAAGATCCGATTAGGAAAGAAGTCCTCCCCGGGCTGCGGGCAGGATGACTGCGGATGTCATTAACACTAAACGATATGGGCGATAAAGGAATAGAACAACAATGCCCATCCCGCGAGTAAAAACAGACCTCCTACCGGGGTTACCGGCCCTAAAAACTTCCATTTTCTTCCCTTTGCTCCTGAAAGGCAAAGTCCGTAAATACTAAAGGAAAAAAGAAGGGTGCCAAAAATAAAACAATACCCCATATAGGTTTCCAAAGTGGATGTAAAGCCAAGATTAAAACCAAGGACTATTAATAGGATAGCGTGGTACATTTGATATTTCACTCCCGTCTCAAAACTCTTCAATTGATCCTCTGTGAATGATTTTTTAAGGGCATGAGCTCCAAAGGCTCCGAACAAAACGGCCAGCAATCCAAAGAGGGCTCCTGTAACCTGAACCAGTAATATCATTTGAATTATTTTGATCAAAGATAATCATTAACGCCTGATGACAATCGACAAAAAACTAGTGTAGCCATCAGAAATAGCATATCTTTAAAAATTAAATCCCTTGATTCTATGAAGCGAATTATCCTTTTGTTTTCCGTGGGCTTATTTATTTTGTCAGCTTGCGGAACTTCCAAAAATACTACCGGGAATTCTGAGACTCCCGTTGAAAAATCATTGGACGACAAAAACAGGGTGACCATTTCTTTACTCAACCAAATAAGGCGCTTGCCCGGAATTGTAGTAAAAGGAGGGATCCCATTTTTTAACAAGGCCAACAACTCCATGTTGCTTGAGGGTTCTCAGGAACCTCTTTATGTGCTCAACGGATATATTATTGGCACTTCCTTTCGGAGTATTGATCAATTGGTAGACAATGTGAACGTTGCTAAAATAGAGGCCCTATACGGCTCCGATGCAGCTGAATACGGTTCGAGGAGTGCCAACGGAGTCATCAGGATCACCACTAAATAAATCCTATTAAAGTATAATAAGATTGTTTTTATTCTAATAGGGATGCCTGAGGATGATCTTTATCATCGGTGGAAAATCTTTCCTATCTGAAACCCATTGTAAGTTGGTTGGCTGCCTCATCTTTTTTCAATAATTTAAGGATCTAAATTATCGCTCAAATGAAAAAAATATACGCTCTATTATTGTTTTTATTAGTCCTTGACCTCAGCGGACAAGGAACTCAACTTTTAAGACAACCTACGATTTCGGCTACCGACATTGTTTTTGTGTATGCCAATGATCTTTGGAAAGTATCTATCTCGGGTGGTAATGCTGAACGACTTACCAGCAATGAAGGCTATGAATTTGCACCCCATTTCTCAGATGACGGGAAGTGGATCGCTTTTACAGCAGAATACGATGGCAACAGTGATGTATATATAATTTCTGCAGAAGGTGGAGAACCTGAAAGACTTACCTGGCATCCGGGATTGGATGCCGTACAGGGTTGGACAAAAGAGGGAAAGGTCTTATTCAGATCGGGTAGAGAGGCCAGACCTACACAAACCAATAAATTGTTTACGGTATCGCCTGAGGGTGGACTTCCTGAGGCCATCCCTATTCCGCGTGCCGCATATGGTGAGATCTCGCCAGATGGAAATTATGTTGCCTACACTCCTATCACATTTTGGGACCCGGAATGGAGAAATTACAGAGGTGGCCAGGCAATGCCAATTTGGATTATAGAACTGACAACAGGTGAACTTACCAGGACCCCACAACCCACAAAAGAGCGACATTTAGATCCGGTTTGGTACGGGGATAAGGTCTTCTACCTTTCAGAACGCGACCTGGCCAGTAACATCTGGTCCTATGACCCGGTAAGCGGGGAGGAAAAGCAACATACGTTTCATAAGAAATTTGATGTAAAAAGTCTGGATGCAGGTCCCGGAAGAATTGTTTATGAACAAGGTGGTTATCTACACGTATTGAATCCTGAAAATAACGCTTCCCAACAGCTTGAAATTGAAGTAAAGGGCGACATGAATTTTGCCAGATCAAGATGGGAATCTGTTACGGGCAACCAGCTTGCGAATGCTACCATCTCACCTACAGGTAAAAGGGCTTTGTTTGAACACAGGGGTGATATTTTTAGCGTGCCAAAAGAAAATGGCACCTATCGCAACCTTACCAACTCACCAGGGACCGCAGACAGGTCTCCGGTTTGGTCGCCAAAAGGTGATAAAATAGCATGGTTCTCGGATAAAAGTGGAGAATATCAATTAATGGTGGCAGATCAGGAGGGCCAAAGTGTAAAAAGCTATCCCCTGCCAAACCCTACATTTTACTTTCAACCAGACTGGTCACCAGACGGAAACTATATCGCTTATTCTGATACAGATTATAATGTATGGATTCTTGCATTGTCTACAGGAAATGCTCAAAAGGCAGCTACAGACAGGTATGCACATCCAAACAGAACCATGAATCCTGTTTGGTCCCCAGATAGCAGATGGATCGCTTACTCCAAGCAATTAAATAGTCATTTTAAAGCAATTTTTGCTTACAACGTTCAGTCAAAACAAGAACTACAACTCACAGATGGTATGGCAGATGCCATTAGTCCGATATGGGACGAGGATGGGGTTCTTTTGTATTTACTGGCCTCCACCAATTATGGCCTGCAATCTGGCTGGTTAGACATGAGCTCCTACGATCCTGATGTGACACGTAGCTTGTACGCCATAGTCCTTGCTGCTGATGGGAAAGCACCCAATCTGCCAACCTCCGATGAAGAGGAAGTTAAGGACAACGCCACTCCGGCTAAGAAGAAAGACAAAAAAGAGGAAACTAATGGAGAGACAGAAAAAAAGGTGGTGGTAAACATTGATGCTGAGGACATTTATTCCCGTATCATTCCACTGAAATTAGACGAGCGCAATTATGTTGGCCTTGCCAAAGGTCCGAAACACAACCTATTTATTGCCGAAAATATTCCTAACCAATCTAATTTAACAATACATTCCTATGATGTGGAAAAAATGAAGGCTGAAGAATTTGGAGATAAAATCTCACAGTTCATTCCCTCGGCAGACAGGCAAAATATCCTTATCCAACAGAATGGATCATGGTTTATTTCAGAGTCTAAAGAGAGTTTTAAAAATAGCGATGGGAAATTGGAAACGAACTTGAAAATACTTGTAGATCCCCAGGCAGAATATCATCAGATCTTTAAAGAGGGATGGCGATATATGCGCGATTTTCTATATGTGAACAATGTTCATGGAGCACCCTGGGATCTAATTTATGAATGGTATGCACCCTGGATAGATCACGTGCGCCACAGAACAGATCTGAATTATGTGGTTGATATAATGAGTGGTGAGGTCTCAATTGGTCATTCCTATGTTTCCGGTGGTGATCTTCCAGATATTGATGACGTTCCGGTTGGCTTACTGGGTTGTGATCTGGAGACCAATAATGGTTACTACCGCATTAGTAAGATCTATTCGGGTGAATCATGGAACCCGGATCTTGAAGCACCACTTCATCATCCCGGGATTGATGTGAAAGAAGGCGACTACCTGCTTGCAATTAATGGAAAACCGCTAAAAGCCGAAATGAACCCTTACAGCCTGCTCGAACAAACCGCCAATAGGGAAACCAAACTATCTGTTGGAACCACTACACAACTCAGTGAAGCCAGGGAGGTACTGATAAAACCGGTACGGAATGAATATCAACTGCGTACCATGGATTGGATAGAAGGCAACAGAAAAAAGGTAGACGAGTTATCTGATGGAAAATTAGCCTATGTATATGTGCCAAATACAGGTGGCAGAGGCTTTGAATACTTTAACCGTTATTATTTCTCACAACAAGATAAAAAAGGAGTGATCATAGATGAACGGAACAATGGAGGAGGTTCAGCCGCAGATTACATGATAGATATCATGGACAGGGAATTGTTGGGGTATTTTAACAGTAAAACGAACGATAACAGACCATGGACCACCCCTATAGCAGGAATTTGGGGCCCCAAGGTAATGATCATCAATGAGCGTGCAGGATCTGGCGGCGACCTCCTGCCCTATATGTTTAAAGCTAAGAAAATAGGTCCTTTGGTAGGGACCCGGACTTGGGGTGGCTTGGTAGGTACCTGGGATACCCCACGCTTTATAGACGGAGGGCGAATGGTTGCCCCCCGAGGTGGCTTTTTCGATGTGAATGGGCAATGGGCGGTTGAAGGTGAAGGAATAGCTCCGGATATTGAGGTGATACAGCATCCTAAGAAAGTACTTGAAGGCCATGATCCGCAATTGGAAAAAAGTGTAGAAGAAGCACTCCGATTGTTAAAGACACAGGAATTTATCATGAAGAAAGAACCTGCGCCACCGGTACGCTGGATGCGTCCAGAAGGCTATAAAGACAGTAAGTACAAATAGATTACAAGTCGATCTTGATGGCTTTATCCGAGGAGAGGCGGAAGGCACATTCCTTAAAACTGGGAGGGCCAAAGGTCTTCATTCGGGCCTGTGAGAATCCTACAGGTTCTTTAGGGATCCCCAGCCAATTGGTATCTAGTTTATTGTTCCCATTCTCATCGTGAAACACTGCAAGTGCATACTCCCCGTTAGGCAGGTTATTGATCTGAACCTCGGTTATTCCAGCATTGGCAAGTGTGCTGTCTGAGAGAAAAACATTTTCAAATTTTAAAAAGCCTTCCTCTTTATTATAAATGGCAATATTTATATTCCCCGAAGAGGATTCCACTCCCTCAACTTCTACAACAAGTTTGTTCTGTGCCAAACCAAGAAATGGCAAAAAAAGTAAAATCAGACTTATTTTATTCATGGACATCACTGAAACAATTATACCCTAAAACTCCATTTTGATCACAAAAGTATATGAAACCTATAAAATAGCTATCTAAAAATATAAATAGAAATTTTATACTCCATTTTATTAGTGGTGGCAGTTTTCTATTCCTGCAGATTCTCTTTAATTTTACCTGTCAAGAGGTTAAAATATTCCTTGGTTTTTAGAGAGTCCTTAAAATTGAAATAGATTTCTGAATCTTCTTTTCTTTCTAATTTTATCTTTGGCTGATTTAGATCATCTACATAAACACGTATCCCTTCTACTCCTCCAAGAGTGTCCCTAAATATACCTTTTTCAACCGCCCAAACAGAAAAGCCGCTTACCCTTTCCATCTCAGGGATCCTGGGGACCATACTTACATTCTCTATGTCTGAGAAATTGATCTCCGTAGAATAAAATCCGGAGATTAAATAGACGTGGTCTTTTTCCTGCCGGGTCCAGGTTTTGAAATGTAAGATAAATGCGGCCATACAGATCAACACTGTTAAGACTATCACTGCGTTCCATAACCAATGTCTGTTTCTGCGTCTCATTTATTCCTCATTAGGAGTACGGTATTTGTTAAGCCATGCCAGAGTATGTGATACTTTGGTGATCAGATTACTGGGCCTATTGGCAATTCCATGACTAGCACCGGGAATCTCTACAAGAACAGTTTCTATTTTACGAAGTTTTAGAGCATGATACAATTGTTTTGCCTCGCTGGGAGGTGTTCTTAGATCGTCCATACCTACCATGACCATAGCCGGAGTTTCAATATTTCCAACCAGAGATAAAGGAGAAAATTTCCAGTATCCTTCAAAATTTTCCCAGGGTTGCCCGGGGTAGCGAGAGTTGGCGTAGCCAAAATAATTGTCGGCTACTAAGGTCTTACTGATCCAGTTCATTACCGGCTTGGCCACCACTGCAGCTTCAAACCTGTTGTTCTTTCCAATGATCCAGGCGGTCATGATGCCTCCTGCGCTGCCCCCGGTAACAAATAACTGATCCTCATGGGCAATTCCTTTGGCAATGCAATAATCCACTCCGTCCATCACATCATCATAGTCCTGACCAGGGTAATTATTATACAACAAATTACCAAATTCCTCTCCGTAACTTGTACTGCCTCTCGCATTCGGATAAAAAACGATATACCCATCTGAAGCATAAAGTTGGATCTCTGCGGTAAATCGATCACCATAATTGGAAATAGGTCCTCCATGATTCTCAACCAGGAAAGGGTACTTCTTATTGGCATCATACCCGGGAGGATACACCACCCATCCCTGGAGGTTCCTTTGGTCATATGATGAAGTATACCAGATCTCTTCTACTTTCCCTAACTCTCGGAAATCCATTAATGCCTTATTAAGGCTGGTGATCTTTGTAGTGGTACCTTTCTTGGGATCATAGACCGCCAGTTCTGCAGGATATTCCGGCCTGGTTTGAGTAAACGCTATGGTGCCATTGTCTGAAACGCTAAAAGAGCCACCGCCGTAGGGTCTTCCTATTGAAGTACCGCCTACATCTTTCGCAAGATCCTTTACAGTTCCGTTCAATGTAACGTGAGCGATCTTTGTGTTGCCTTTATCATCATACATAAAATAGAGTCCGCTTCCTTTGGCATCCCATTGAAAATCATCTATATCTCTGTCTAATGACATGGAAAGTAACTTCTTAGTCTCACCGTTATGATCCATTAATTGTAACTGACTAATCTGATAGGCCTGAACTTTGTCTTCATACCCCGAATAAGCAATGGTCTTCCCATTGGGAGATACCTCAGGAGCCCTATCGGGACCCGGTCTCGTAGTAAGCTGTTTGATATCTCCATTTAAAACATTGACCGTGTAGACCTCGCTATTTCTAAAGTCGTATTCCCAATCTTCATTCCTGTTGGCGGAAAAATAGAGTTCGGTTCCGGAAGGCGACCATGATATGGCACCTCTGTGATGGTAATCGCCTTCAGTTAGTTGTCTTGGTGCACCTCCTTCAGAAGGGATCACAAACAAATGGTTAAAGCCAGGTGCTATATACCCACGCCCATCTGCTTCATGATATATGCGATCTGTGATCCTGGGTGATTTGGCCCATTTGGCTCCCTTGGGCTTCTCTGGCATTTTGGCCAGGACCGGTGGTTTTTTAGGAATATTCATGGAAAATGCAAGTTGATCACCTGTAGGAGACCATGTTAGGGAAGAAGGACTGGCAGGAAGCTGTGAGATCCTGGCAAACTTACCAGAGCTCACCCAATACATATAGATCTCAGATCCTTCTTCTGTACTGCTAACGAAGGCTAGCATGTCACCATTGGGTGACCATCTGGGGCTGGATTCCGACACCTCCCTTGAAGTAAGTTTCTGATGTTGACTACCATCTTTACGGACCATCCAAAGGTTACCTACCGCCCTATCCTCAAGTATATCGAACCCCATACGTCTATAAACGATCCAGGAACCATCTGGCGATATCTGTGGATCTGAAACATACGACAGTTCAAAAACATCCAGATAGTTAAACTTCTTTTTCTGCGCTACAGCTGTTAGAGAGATAAAAAATATCAGGAAGATGAGTATGCGATAAATACAATTCATAAACTGGGATTATATGATTAGACTAAACATAATCAATAGGCAGGATTAAAACAAGAATGATTTCCATATAGGGCCCAGCTTAGGTAATTAAGGCAAAACTAATGTTTCCCTTGACTTAATTCCTCTCTGAAAATTAGTATCTTTATGACATAAGAAAAAGACTCTTATTTCACTGCAATTATAAAAGCCAATATGGCTTCTTATTTTTTTAAAGACCAGACTACCCATGTACACCCTCGAAGATCTAAGTCGCGCCAAAAGAAGGAAAGATCTCATCGATATTGCTGATGAGAAGCAGATTAAAGTAGATAAAGCGCTTAGAATGCTCCGCTATGAAGAAGAATTACGTCTCTTGCAGATAGAAATGGTGAATTTCCAACGATGGGTAAAGAAAAAAAAGTTGCGCGTGGCCATTATTTTTGAAGGTAGGGATGCCGCCGGGAAAGGAGGCGCCATTAAGCGTTTCAAACAACATTTAGATCCTCGATCTACCCGCGTGGTTGCCCTTTCCAAACCAACAGAGGTAGAGCGAGGCCAATGGTATTTCAGAAGATACATCAAGAAACTACCCAATCCGGGCGAGATAGTCCTTTTTGACAGAAGTTGGTATAACCGGGCCGTTGTAGAACCTGTAATGGGTTTCTGTAACTCAAAGGAATATAATCAATTCATGGTGCAGGTTCCCGGTTTTGAACATATGCTCTATGAAGATGGGGTCCATGTTGTTAAGTTTTGGTTTTCCATCTCAAAGAAAGAACAACAAAAACGAATTAAATCCAGATTATTGAATCCCCTTAAAAAGTGGAAATTTAGTCCGGTAGATAAGAGGGGACAGGAACTTTGGGACAAGTATACCTATTATAAAGAACAGATGTTCTCAAAGACCCATTCTACTTTTAGCCCCTGGATCATTGTACGTGCCAATGATAAGAAAACGGCCCGCCTGGAAAGTATGCGTTATGTTCTATCAAAATTCGACTATACCACCAGTCATAAAACAAAAATTACCATTTTACCTGATCCCAATATCGTCTTGCGTTATTACAGGCAAATAGAACAAATAGATATTTAGGCTATGAATAAGACTGCTACAACAAAACTAGATCTTAGCAAAGAGGACCTTGAGCTACTCAATACGGGTCTGGGGAAGAAAATGCTCCTGGCCGACAAAAAAACGAATGTTGCAAAAGCGTTGCGCCTTGTAAAAAATGAAGAAGAATTCCATGCGCTTCAGGCTGAGATCATTAAACTGCAGAACTGGGTGATCACTAAGAATAAAAAGGTGGTCATTATTTTTGAAGGAAGGGATGCCGCCGGGAAAGGAGGGGCCATTCGCCGGATCACAGAACACATCAATCCACGGCATTTCCGTATAGTGGCTCTGTCCAAACCAACCGTAGAAGAACAGGGGCAATGGTATTTTCAACGCTATGTGAACCAATTACCTAAACCCGGTGAAATGGTATTTTTTGACAGAAGTTGGTATAACCGGGCAGTGGTTGAACCTGTTAACGGCTTTTGCACCAAAGGACAGTACCGGAGTTTTATGGGACAGGTAAATAATTTTGAAAGCATGATCATGGATTCAGGGATCTATTTGATCAAATTTTACTTCTCCATTACTAAAGAACAGCAGGCGATCCGCTTTAAGGATATCCAATCAGATCCTTTAAAACGATGGAAAATGACAGATGTAGACCGAAAGGCACAAGAGTTATGGGATCTGTACACAGAATTTAAGGTCAAGATGTTTGAACATACCGATTTGAAAACTTCCCCCTGGGTGATCATAAAAGCTGACCGTAAAACAGAAGCACGTATCAAGGCACTTCAATATATAATTGATACTATTCCTTATGAGGTGCCGGAGGAGGATATTGAAGAAGGAAATAGCGTAAATACCTGATTATCTGTAAAAATGGTATATTTGATATACCTAGACTATGACAAAACTGTTATCCATACTAGCCTCTTTGCTTATTTTAATTCAAAGTTTTAATATAAGTTTTGGGGATATCATTCAATTGGATGAGTTGTTGGAACACGCTACCTTCCACAAAGAACAATATGGTGATAACTTATTTGTGTTCATTTCAAAGCATTACGGTGAATTGAAGGAAGACCACCACAATAATCACGAGGAAGAACATGAGGAACACGAAAATTTACCTTTTCAAAATAATACCTGTACGCACCATTTAGTTAATGCCCTGGTTCTATTTCCTAATGTTATTAGCAGGGAAAGAACAGAATTGTCCTCCAAAAAAAGGAATGGCTTCTATTATCTAATAAGCGATTCCGCCGGACACCAATCCGGTATATTTCAACCTCCCAGACACGTATAATTCCAGATACTGCCTCCGCGGCACCTTCTCTGGCGATCCAGCTATTTAATGGAATTCTAAAAAGATCACCAATTCGTTCCAACGGATTAGTTTTCATATCAATACGTCTTTGAATTATGCTTTCATATATCATTAATTTCAGTATTCGGAATAAATTTCTAATACTCCTATTTGTAGTGTTTATAATTGGTTATGGATCATTTTCCCTAACACAAATACCCATTGGTGCCGTTCCCGACGTAACCAACAATCAGGTTCAGGTGATCACTACCTCTACAAGCTTGTCTACACAGGAAATGGAAAAGTTCATTACCTATCCGGTGGAGCTCGAAATGGTGAACCTGCCGGGTGTGCAGGAGATCAGGTCCATTTCAAAGTTTGGATTATCTGTAGTTACTATCGTCTTTGATGATGATATGGGCAGCTATTTGCCACGTCAACTGATAGCAGAAAAAATAAAATCGGCTTCAGAGAAAATCCCACAAGGTTTTGGAAGTCCGGAAATGGGGCCTATAACTACAGGCTTAGGAGAGATCTATCAATATACCCTGGAAGTAAAACCGGAATATAAGGACCGTTATTCCCCCACCGATCTACGTACAATACAGGATTGGGTAGTAAAGAGACAACTTTCGGGAATTCCCGGCGTGGTAGAGGTCAATACCTGGGGTGGAAAGTTGAAACAGTATGAAATTGCGATCAATACACAGCAGTTGAACGCTATGGATATCACTGCCGGTGATGTATTTACGGCATTGGAAAAAAACAATAGTGTAACCGGGGGTGGATATATTGAAAAAGAGAGTCAGGTTTATTTTATCCGTGGCGAAGGCCTGGTAGGCTCCATAGATGACATCGAGCAAATTGTCGTCAAAAACAAGGATGGGATCCCTGTTTTAATTAAGGATATCGCGAAAGTAGGCTTTGGAAATGCCTTGCGTTTTGGAGCTATCACAGGTAATGGTGAAGGTGAAAAAGTACTGGGCCAGGTGATGATGCTCAAGAATGCCAATTCAAAAAAAGTGATCGAAGCAGTCAAGGAAAGGGTGGCTTCCATTTCAGGATCCTTACCTGAAGGTGTTTATATTAACGCATTCCTGGACAGAAGCGAATTAATAGAAAGAACCACTGCTACAGTAACAGAAAATCTTCTGCTTGGATGTCTTATCGTCATTTTTGTAGTAGTTATACTCCTTGGGAATTTCAGATCCGGACTGGTCGTAGCTTCTGTAATTCCTTTGAGTTTATTATTTGCATTATCCTTGATGTACCTTTTTGGAGTAGATGCTAACCTAATGAGTTTGGGTGCCATCGATTTTGGGATCATTATTGATGGGGCGGTTATTATTGTTGAATTCATCGCCTTTGAGATCACTACAAGAGCTAATCAATTCCGCAACTTAAAGAGGCAAGCGCAAAAGGAATTTAAAGACACAATTGTTCAGAATGGAGCCACAAAGATGATGAACTCAGCCATTTTTGGCCAACTGATCATCCTGATCGTTTTTATTCCCATCCTTTCGCTGAGCGGCGTAGAGGGAAAAATGTTCAGACCCATGGGGCTCACTTTTAGTTTTGCCCTCATTGGGGCCATGATACTTTGTCTTACCTATGTCCCCGTTATTTCATCTATTTTCTTAAAGCCTTTTCAACAAACAGAAAAGAATATCGCAGTAAGAATTATCAATTGGTTATATGCCCATTATACCCCTGTACTTCTCTGGGCCCTTCGAAAGAAAAAAATAGTCTTAGGGATCGCTTTGGTACTGCTAGTATCTGCCTTGCTCCTTTTTGTCAATTTGGGCAGCGAATTTGTACCAACGCTCGATGAAGGCGATTTTGTTATTCAACCGGTATTGAAAACAGGAACCTCCCTAAGCGAGACTATTGAGATCACGACAAAAATTGAGAATATACTCCTGGATGATTTTCCCGAAGTAAAACAAGTTGTTACCCGCATTGGTGCTGCTGAAGTTCCAACAGATCCTATGTCAATGGAAGAGAGTGACGTAATAATAATTCTTAATCCTATACGTACCTGGACCTCTGCCAAATCAAAGGATGAACTGGCTGAAAAATTCAAAGAGGCCCTGGAAAAGCTCCCCGGAATGCAAATTGAATTTACCCAACCCATAGAAATGCGTTTCAATGAACTGATCACGGGGGTAAGGGCAGATGTGGCTATTAAGATCTTTGGAGAGGATCTAGATATTCTCACTAAAAAAGGAGAGGAAATTAAATCACTAATTAAGGATGTGGAAGGCGCAGCAGATATCACAGTTGAAAAGATCGCGGGCCTGCCACAAATGAATGTATCCTATGACCGTTCCAAATTGGCCCGCTATGGGCTAACTATTGAGGACCTTAACAAAATGGTATCTATGGGGTTTTCCGGGAATATTGTGGGTAGTGTCTTCGAGGGAGAGCGAAAATTTGATATGGTGGTAAGATTAAACCAAGAGCAACGAAAAGGCATAGACGATTTGAAGAATTTATATGTTGATCTGCCTTCGGGTGGTAAAATTCCGTTAGCCCAGGTGGCCAACATTACCTACAAAAAGGAAGCAGCTAAAATTGCCCGCGATAATTCACAAAGAAGAATTGTAGTGGGGATCAATGTTCGGAATCGCGACCTGCAATCGGTCGTGGATGACGTTCAACTACTCATAAATGACAACATTTCACTTCCCGTGGGATATACGATCAGCTATGGGGGGCAATTTGAAAATCTGAAGAGTGCTGAAGCCCGACTTAAAGTAGCTGTTCCTATTGCCCTGATCTTGATTTTCGTCATGCTCTTTTTCACTTTTAATTCGGTCAAAGAAGCGCTTTTGATCTATTCGGCCATTCCTCTTTCAGCTATAGGAGGGGTCTTCCTGCTTTGGATACGGGGTTTGCCTTTCAGTATTTCAGCAGGGGTAGGTTTTATTGCTCTTTTTGGTATCGCGGTACTCAATGGAATAGTACTTATTGAACATTTCAAGGAACTTAAACGTCAAGGATTTGCAGATATGGAATCACTAATTAAACAAGGAACTAAAGACCGGTTAAGACCTGTTTTACTGACTGCGTCCGCAGCGGCATTAGGGTTTTTGCCAATGGCCATCTCTACCAATGCCGGGGCAGAAGTACAACGGCCCCTTGCCACTGTAGTCATAGGTGGTTTGGTTTCTGCTACCCTGTTGACCCTGGTGGTGCTCCCGGTGTTGTATGCCATTTTCAATAGTTCCTATACTCATCGAAAAATACGGGGACGAATCTCATCGAAGAAATCGCTGGGAATACTTTTTATCCTGATGTCTTTTGGAGTCACTGGCCAAACCTCTCCTATGGGTTTGGAAGAACTGATCCCGATCGCACTAAAAAACAACGCGGGTTTACAGGCTTCTAAATTGAGGTTGGAAAGATCGGAAGCTTTAAAAGGAGCGGCTTTTAATTTTGACAAAACTGAAGTTTACTATACCTATGATCAAAATAATTTAGCCACTAACGGATTACCGGTAGACGTATTTGGGGTAAGGCAAGATCTCCTGTTCCCAACAGTGTACGGGGCACAGAGAAAGGTGCAAAAAATGCAGGCGCAGCTCGATGATTATTTATTTCAAATTGAAAAAAAGTTGGTCCTTAAAAGATTGACAGAAGCCTATTATGACTATCAGGTAAAAAAGGAAAAGGAGCTTATCTATGATCGATTAGATAGTCTTTACAAACGATTTGACTATGCTGCCGGACGCCGATTTGAATTAGGCGAGACCAACTATCTTGAGAAAGTGACAGCGACCGCCAAACAAAGGCAGATCGAGATACAAAAAAATATGGCTGTAAAAGAAGTAGAACAATCCTACACCTCTCTTCTTCAGATCCTTCAAATAACGGATACCCTCAATATATTAAAGGAACCAATGAAAAAGGCCGACTTAAAGCAGCAACAGATAGATGATTCCCCGGAAATGGCTCTTTATCGGAACAGGAACATGCTGATGAAGGCAGAAAATCAATTGGAAAAACAACGTCTCTTACCAGATATTGCCCTGGAATATTTTCAGGGAACCAATGCCCAACTCAATGGCAATGTGAACGGTTATCTAATAGGAGTAAAAATACCACTACTATTCAGCGGTCATGCTTCCAAAATAAAGGCTTCTTCTATTGAAAAAGAAGTGGTTGCAAAGGAAGGCATTGAATATGAAAGCCAGCTTAAAACAAAATGGAAGATACTGCAGGCTTCTTTCCTTCAAAACAAAAAGGCTTTGGCCTATTATGAAACAGAAGGAAAAACACTTTCAGATGAAATTCTGAAAACTGCGTCCAGTAGTTTCAGAAATGGAGAAATTGACTTCTTTCAATATATTCAAAGTATTGAGAATGCTTATGAAATTATACTGAATTACCTAGATAGCCTTAATGATTATAACCAGACCATCATTGAGATCAATTATTTAACCCTTTAATAAAAAGACTATGAAACGCTCTATATATTTACTATCCATTCTTCTTCTCTTGATTACATTTTTTGGTTGTAAAAGCAAAGAAACTGAATCTTCGAATGCCGATGAAAAAGGCAACCTGCTGATAACCGTTTCTCAGGAACAATTCGAGTTGGGGGAAATGAAGTTAGGTGTCCCGGAAGAAAGGGAATTCCCTGAAACCGTGCAGGCAACCGGCATTATAGAGGTTCCTCCACAGAACAAAGCCGTTGTAAGCGCGTTCATTGGGGGGTATATAAAAGATACCCCATTACTTATTGGTGATCAGGTTAAAAAAGGGCAGTTGTTACTTACTATAGAGAATCCCGAGTTTGTATCCCTTCAGCAAAACTATCTTGAGACCCGTCAACAGCTAACATTCCTGGAGGCCGAATACGAACGGCAAAAGCAACTCATTGCTGAGAATATCTCATCTCAGAAAAGCTTCTTAAAAGCCGAAAGCGATTACAAGGGCAAGTTGGCTCTATATAACGGCCTGAAACAAAAGCTGAGCATGTTGAATTTTTCAATCGAAAAAGTGGAAGAAGGTGACATTCGCTCCGTGGCCAATATTTATGCCCCAATTTTCGGAAGTATAACAAAAAATAATGTGACCAAAGGGATGTATGTTTCACCTTCAGATGAGATCCTTGAGATCACGGACAATGATCATATTCATTTGGAATTGAGTGTTTTTGAAAAGGATATTATGAAATTGCGTAAGGGCCAGACCATTTGGTTTACTATACCCGAATCCTCAGAGGAAGTATTTGAGGCTGAGGTATATTTGATCGGAACCAATATTGAAAAGAACAGGACCATTAAAGTGCATGGTCATTTAAAAGATGAAGAGAAGCATACTTTCTTAACGGGTATGTTCGTGGACTCGCGCATCGTCACCTCATCATCATTGAAAAAAGCTTTGCCCTCCGTGGCTCTGGCGGAAATAAACAACACATATTATGCCCTCAAATTAACCGCAGAGAATGATACTGGCTATGTCTTCGAAAAAGTGACGATCAGGGCAGGTGAGCAGTTTGATGGGTTTACAGCTTTGGAATCATATGAAGGGAAGGATGGTGAATCGCGCTTTCTGATCAATGGAGCCTTTCCTCTCCTAACCGAATAAGTGCTGGTATTTATCCCAGGCCAACATCGAGGGCCATCATAATAATAAACCCGCCAATAAATCCCATGGTGGCAATATCTGTGTATTTGTCTTGCTGGGTTTCCGGGATCACCTCTTCCACCACCACAAAGATCATGGCGCCAGCGGCAAAGGACAATGCATATGGTAAAATAGGCTGAAAAGTAAGAACTGCCCATGCCCCCAAAACAGCAGCAATAGGCTCTACTACGGCTGATGCCTGTCCGTAGAAAAAGCTCTTCATTCTGCTCAACCCCTGTCTTCTAATTGGCATAGCCACTGCAAATCCTTCCGGAAAATTCTGAAGTCCTATTCCAAGTGCGAGGGCCACGGCACCTCCAATATTAGCACCTTCAAAACCCGCTGCCACTCCACCGAAAAGAACTCCCACAGCTAATCCTTCCGGGATATTGTGCATGGTAATGGCCAACGTTAATAATGTAGTACGATGCCAGGGAGTTTTTATACCTTCCGTTTCCTTGAAGTTGATATGTACATGCGGAAGTATCTTGTCTAGTCCGTAGATGAATGCTGCACCAAATAAAAATCCAATGGCGGCTGGGATCACTTTTACAAAGCCCTCCCCTGGGCTCATTTCAATACCCGGCGCCAGGAGACTCCAAAAACTTGCCGCTACCATGACCCCTCCTGTGAATCCGAGCATGCCGTCTAAAACGGCGCGGTTCATGGTCTTAAATAAAAAGACGAGAGATGCTCCCAATGCGGTAAGTCCCCAGGTAAACAGGGTAGCATATAAAGCCGCAAGGATTGGGTTTATAGATTCGAAGTACGAAATGATTTGATCCATGGCCATAAAGTCTATTTCATAAAGAGATTAGAGGCTATTCTGTTAGATAGATGGAGTTTCCTTTCCCCAATTTGTATGTGTACGGAGTCGTCAAATGCTTCCTTTTCTAAAACCTGGATCTGATCTCCGAGAGCGATCTTATTCTTGTCCAAATAGTTGAGAAAAGACACCGAAGTGTCCCGAACCCCAACACAGATAGAAGATGAATTCACAGGCAATAAACTTAATAAGCGCGTGTGTTGCTCCTCCAGTTCCCCGTTCTTATCCGGAATAGGATCCCCATGGGGGTCGGCCTTTGGAAAGCCCAGGAAACTATCTAACTGATCAATAAGCTTTTCGCTTTCAATATGTTCCAGTTGTTCGGCAACTTCATGGACCTCATCCCAGGAAAAATCTAGTTTTTCAACAAGGAAGGTTTCCCATAATCTATGCTTGCGTATTACAGACAGCGCTTTTTTTGTACCCGGAACCGTAAGGGAAACACCCTGATATCTTTTATAGTTTAAAAGCCCCTTTTCTGATAGTTTCTTTACCATATCCGTCACTGAGGAGGGCTTTGTGCGCATATAATCCGCAATGGCATTGGTGTTTACTTTACCCATCTGGGAACCTTCCAGATGATAGACAGCCTTTAGATAATTTTCTTCAGATTGAGTCATTTTTTTTACTTCCTAACAAAAATACATTTTTATTTGTAAAAACATATTTTTAGTTTTGTCTAAATATTGAATAGCAGGAAATGCCTTATTATCGTTGCAAACCGTATTCCCTTTTAATTATGGTCTTTACGGCCATACTATTCAGTACGAACCTGTTGGCACAAAAAGCCATGATCATAGGGAAAATTACGGATAATGGCCAGCCCGTTCCATTTGTAAATGTAAGCCTAAAGAATACTATAAAAGGTACTTCTAGTAATGAAGAAGGATACTATGAATTGGGGGACATTGAGCCGGGGCGATACACGATACTCGTATCGGCACTTGGATATAGGAACTTTAGAACCAATGTAACACTGTCGGCAAATGAAATCCAAACTCTAGATATAGCATTATCTCCAGACATAGAAAACCTTGACGATATTGTGGTGACCGGCACGCTGAAACCGGTAAACAGGCTGGAAAGTCCGGTTCCTGTAGAAGTCTATTCTCCTGCGTTCTTGCAACAAAATCCGACCGCTAATATATTTGAGGCCCTTTCTAATGTAAATGGTGTTCGTCCCCAAATAAATTGCAATGTATGCAATACGGGGGATGTCCATATTAATGGCCTTGAAGGACCTTATACCCTTGTCCTTATAGATGGTATGCCAATAGTTAGTGGATTAGGTACGGTATATGGTCTTTCGGGTATCCCAAACTCGCTTATAGCACAGATAGAGGTCGTGAAGGGCCCTGCTTCCTCCTTATAT
>JABDQS010000061.1 GCA_013042125.1 Eudoraea sp. | reverse complement strand
AAAACAAAATGGGTGGAGAAATTATTATTCTAATTAGTATGTTCCTGGTAATTTTTGGCATCAGTTATCTTTATTTTACAACTCGAAATAAAGAACGTCTGGCGTTGATTGAAAAAGGAGCAGAAGCCAGTATTTTTGTCAAGGGAAAAAGAGATGGAGCAGCCCCTTTCTGGAAAGTTCTTATTTTGAATCTAGCACTACTACTGATGGGTATAGGACTAGCCATTTTCATTGCCTCATTCCTTTCCAATACCCTTGGAATGGACGAGGAAGTAGCCTATCCGGGCACCATCTTTTTAATGGCCGGATTAGGATTGTATGTCGGCTTTACTTTTACAAAGAAATTGGAAAAAGAAGAATAGTTTTAGAATGAGATAATTATAGTAAACCACTGTTCTTTTGAGCCGTGGTTTTTTATCTTTAGGCTATGAAGGTAATTTCTACGAATGTTGGCAAACCTACATCTTTTGAATGGCAGGGGAAGACAGAAGAAACAGGGATCTTTAAATTTCCTGTGGCCGAGCCAGTTTTTCTAGGATCAACACAAGTTTCAAAGGATACTATTTCTGATCCCAAACATCATGGCGGTACTTTCAAGGCCTGCTATATGTTTTCTTCAACCTACTATCCTTACTGGGAAGAACGTTACCCATCGCTGGATTGGGATTGGGGTATGTTTGGAGAAAACATAACGGTAGATAATATGGAGGAAACAGAATTAATCATAGGATCTGTGTATAGTTTGGGTAATGCCCGGGTACAAATAACTATCCCAAGGGAACCATGCTATAAATTAGGGGTGAGATTTCAGGATCAGGGGATCATAAAGGCCTTTGTAGATCATGGTCACCCGGGCACCTATGTCAGGGTACTAAAAGAGGGTACAGTGCATAAAGGAGATGTCTTTCTACTGCAAGACCAGGCTAATCATGGGGTGAGCGTCTCGGATCTATATAAAGTGCTTTACTCCAAAGAAAAAGACCAGGATCTGCTTCACATACTGCAGGGTTTGGAAGCGATACCCCAACGCACAAGGAAAAAATTGGGTAGGTATATAAAAAAGGGGCCCTGAGGCCCCTTTTAGCTGAATTAAACCAAACCTACTTAACTACGAAATACTCGTAATAAGCCTCTTCACCGTTTTCGACAACCACCTTGTAACTGTCTTTTTCGGCACTGCTAAAGTTAAATGCTTTTTCTACTACCAATCTGTCCTTAAGGATTTCGTTAAAAAGAATCCGATTCTCGCTGTCTATCACCTTGATCCGAACATCTCCCAACTCCTGGTTGAAGAAGTTCATAAACAGTTTGTCTCCGGCCTTTCTGAAATAAGGCTTGTGATCAGCGTCGGCAGCCACACTAATACCACTGTTATTATCTGGGTTAACGGATGGAGTGGTATGGGCAAAACTTAAGGCAGATCCAAATAATAAAGCAATTGCAGTAATACTTTTAATTGTTTTCATAATGCTTGTTTTTTTAGTTACTAATTAATTTCAAGGCAAACTTACACCCGTAATAGCGCCTGCACTACTGCATATTTTTCTTATTTCTGTTCTATTTTAACAACAAACAGAGTTAATATTACGTTAATTGGTAATATACCATATATTTTAGGTAATTTTGCAAAGTTTCATCGTTTTGAGGAATGGTAATTTTACATTGATTAACAGATAATATGATTCAACAGAAACCTACTTTTGAAGCTATTGCCCCGGATTTTGGTAATTCATTCACCTACCAGAAATTTGATGAGGACAAGCTAAATAAGAACAATGTTTGGCATTACCACCCCGAAATAGAACTGGTCTATGTAAATGGAGGTGCCGGCAAACGCCAAATTGGTAGCCACGTTTCCTATTATACAAAAGGCGATCTTATCCTTATAGGAAGTAATCTGCCGCATTGTGGCCTAACAGATAAATTAACAGGAAATAAAAAAGAAACGGTGATCCAAATGAAGTATGACTTTTTGGGGAACGATTTCTTCAACATTCCTGAAATGAAAAATATACAGTCGCTTTTCACCTTGGCAGCCGGCGGCATAGCCTTTTCCGGTAAGACTAAGAGAACTATCGGAGATAAGATGGAAGTATTGGAATATCAAACCGATTTTAAACGGTTGTTGTCTATCCTCAACATTCTTAATGAACTTGCTTCATCTGAAGAATACAAGATCTTAAACGCAGCTGGTTTCTCATTAAAAACAGAAGTTAAGGACAATGACCGGATCAATGTGGTCTTTAATCACGTTAAGCAGAACTTTAAAGAAGATATCTCCCTGGATGAGATGGCAGATATGGTAAGTATGACCGTACCTTCCTTCTGCCGTTATTTTAAAAAGATCACGAACAAGACCTTTGTTCAATTTGTGAACGAATGCCGACTGGTGCACGCATCAAAACTTTTGGCCGAACAACCAATTAGCATTACCGAAGTTTGCTTTGAAAGTGGATTTAATAACTTTTCTCACTTCAATAAATCTTTTAAAGCTTTCACTGGTAAAAATCCTTCCGAATACAGAAACGAGCTTAAAAAAGTAATGACGTGAAACAAATGACTCGGGATTTCTTAAAAATTGACCTGCCTCAGAGTGATATAACCTACTATCCGAACTTTCTTTCCCAGGAGAATGCCTCTGAATTAATGAGCATCTTACGGAAATCTATCGCTTGGCAACAAGACAATATTACCGTGTTTGGTAAAACATATCCCCAACCTCGTCTTACCGCACTTTACGGCAATAATATGCAACCGTATTCGTACTCCAATATCACCATGTATCCCCATCCATTTACAAAAGAATTGCTGGAAGTGAAAACAAACATAGAATCCATCATTTTTCCCACAGAGTTTACCACCTGCCTGTTGAATCTTTACAGAGATGGAAAGGACAGTAATGGCTGGCATTCGGATGATGAAGCATCTCTGGGTAAAAACCCGGTCATAGCTTCTGTGTCACTAGGACAGGAACGTTTTTTTCATCTAAAGCATAAGAAGGACAAAAGTTTGAAGCATAAAATACTCTTAACGCACGGCAGTTTGCTTATAATGAAGGGAAGTACACAAC
>JABDQS010000060.1 GCA_013042125.1 Eudoraea sp. | reverse complement strand
GTATAAGGGATAGATAACTGGAGATCTATTCTTTCGTAGGAAACCCTGGTTATCGTCATTAATAACTTTTTTGATACAGATCTTCCAGTGGTGTATTCTTAATTGATTCTACAAGATGCACCATGTGATGAATCATTAATTCCCACATTTTTTTTCCTTTTTCGGCTGTAGCTTTGGTAGGATCGCCCATGACACCGCTTTCCGAGATCTTGTCAGTCCTAACATACCAATTTACGCTACGTACGTCATCGAAATCCAAAAATTTACTTCCAAATTTCAAGGTTTCATTAACTGCCTTGTCCATCTGCACCATATGGGGTCGAATGGCCAGTGAGGTACTGGTCTCAATTTCACCTGCATGAATGTCATTTGGTGTATCAATTAGATCGTAAAGGTCTATGTCACTACTTTCACCTGTGTCCACACACACAAAAATATGTGCATCGCGATTGATCATCTGTGCGGCATATGTCAAAGTTGGTGCATTATCGCCATGCCCGTTAAGGATGATGATCTTTTTGATACCATTTTTAGCCAGGCTCATCCCAATATCATAAACAAATCTGGACAGGGCATCGTTGGTAACACTTAAGGTGCCTTTAAAGGCCTCGTGGTGGTAAGAAACCCCAAAAGGAATTGGAGGCAATACAAGTGGCTTCGGATCTTCACAAGCTTCAGCAACTTTTGCAGCCATATATTTTGCATCATAATAATCTACATCTACAGGTAAATGAGGGCCGTGCTGCTCAATGGCTCCACAGGGTAAGATGACCGTATCAACGGTTTTAAGGTATGCCTCGATCTCGGGCCAGGTCATTTCTTCCCACATAAATGTGGGATTATGTTTTTTTGAACTCATCATTTTTTTATTAAAAAGTAAGGTCGCTCTAAATAGCTTTTATCGAGCGTAAAAGTATGCCATTTCCGATCATGAAGCATCACACTTCCTTCGGAATATTCTTTAAGAATAGTAAGCAGTGGTATTCGAATATGAACAGGGATATCGGTAATATCACTGCGTTCTCTATCAAATCGAAGAGAGACTATCTCCTCATGTTTTTTAGCCAGTTTTCTGGTATGTTCCGTAGCTTCTATCAATCCTTTTGATACTAATAAGAAATACAAATGGGCCGCATCGCTTCCCAATTGCTTTACACCCCTATTTTCTAGTGCAAGTAATCCTTTTTTTATCTGATCCCCGGTATACCCGCATCTCTTTGGGTCTTCATCCAGGGCCATAAGCATCCCGATGATCCTCCTGCATTTTTCACAGACCCCACATGGCAGCATTTTACCATTTTCAGAATGGGCCGCATGACAGGAAACCTGATATTGCTGCAGGTCCGGGTACCTTTTCACCAAGATCTTTAGGATCAACAGCTCAGATAAGGATCGTAATATAGAGTACTGTTTTATGTTCCATCCCTTTTTTTGGTAATAGCGTGTTAGTGCATTGTCAAAATACTTGCTCTGATCATACAATCCGTGGTAATGTGAAATTCCGTGATGATTTCCTTTCACAGTAGTATCGTATTCATTCCCGATCAGAATATTTCCTGCACCCCTTTTTAAAGCCACTGGCAGAGTTCCAAAAAGAAAAACGGCTACTGTCCATAGTCGGATTGGATAGATATCGGCCCTGATCTGCTGAAAATTCTCTTTGATGAATGGCATTTGTTTTACCATCCAGTTAAAGATCCGGTCACTATTGCACCAGGGCTTAACTGTATTGGGTTCAATTTCCTCATAATGGTCATAAGCATTGACCACAGTGAACCAGTGCCGACCCGACTCATTTATAAACACCGGATGGGGAACGCCTATTTCCTTAATGAGGCCATAGCTAAGCAGGCTGTCCTTGCCGCCACTGCTTAAAATGACATAGTCATTCTCTTTTGGATACAGCTCGGATCGCGGTACTTGCAGGCCTTGAAAATGAGAGTTGGTAAATGTGATCTTTGCAGCCGTGTATTCGGAAAGAGTTTCTAATTCTATGGCATTATAGGGTGGCTTTAGGAATTCGTTCTTTCCGTAGAACTTCAAAACCAGGATCTCCCTGGACGTATTTTCCATCATGTCTTTGAGAAAACGCTGATCGGCATGATCATAAAGTCCGTCAAAAACTATTTCTTCGCAAAAAAGGCCGTAATTCAAAGCAACCTGAGCTACCATCATAGAAGCCAGGTTCACATCCATACCATTCTTTACATCAAAGTAAGGGGAATTGTAAGAGTAGATCAACTGATTACTTACTTCACTCCCATCTTTTTTTACAACCGTATACGTTGCTTTCACCCTTTTCGGTTCTATGGTGAGTTCATGAACGAGAAGTTTATTAAATACTATCAGGGAACTAATTTGAACCATGCTTTACAATTGATAATAATTCAATTTGAAATGGTATTAAGAATTTATGGCAAATCGAAACAGCCACAGGACCAAGACCCTTTTTAGAATCTGACTACAATTTACTTTTTAAAAGGGTCACCAATTCCTCTGCTCCAAAAGCAAGAACGTCGAAAGCTGGAATTCCGGTTTCTGCGGTAATCTCTTTACAGGCCGGTTCTATCTCTTCTTTGGTCATATTCTCGTGGTTCACTGTAATAGCTATTACCTTCTTTCCGGAGATCACCTCTATGGCCTGTATTTGCTCTGGAAGGGAGTGTAAGCGATACCCGGGAAATCCGTCATACTCTTTTCTTTTAGGAGCATGCTGCATGATCACATAATCCGGTCTGCCGGCCGCCAGTATCTCAAAACCACCCGGATATGCCGGGTTCATTAGGCTGCCCTGTCCTTCTATCACTACTACATCCGGATCTTCATTTTTCCAGGCACTTACTACCGCATGCTCTATTTCACCGGATACAAAATCGTTGATACAACTATCCAATATCATACTGTACCTGGCTCCCTGCATCCAGCCTGTTTGGCCGGTTCCAATCATTTCAGCTTTTAAGCCAGCTTTCCTGAATGCGTGTACCAGGATCCAGGCCGTTGTACGTTTTCCAATAGCCGAATCAGTGCCTAGTATCGCCAGTTTTAAACAGTCTACTTTTTCAATATCGCCGGTAAAAAAATGAAGTTTATCCCGGTCCGGAGTCTTGCGAACATCCCTTACTCTGCATCCGTTCTTACGGGCAATGGCCATTAAAGATTCGTCATTGGTAAGGAAGTCGTGCAGTCCACTATCTACGTTCCAACCAAGGTCAAGTGCTTCACGGATAGTTTGTTTGGCCTCTTTTGGAAGACGACCACCATCCGGTGCCAACCCAATAACAAGGCTTTGAGGGGTTTTATTTTCTTTCGCCAATGCGGCAGCAGCTGTCTTCAGATCTTTAAAAATAGGTATGCCATTTGCTTTCCCATCTAACACTTCACCGGCATCCCTAACCGCATACGAGCTGTCAATAACACCAACCACCACATACCGTTCTGTGAAGCGAACCAAACCATGGGCGGTTTTGCCATTAGGAGTGTTAAAGGCTCCTTCGCAATATACCAGGGCATTGCCGTCTATAGAATTTCTCATAATTATTGATTTAGTTTTTAGCAGTTAAAATGGCTACATAACGATCTGGTTCCAGATGATCCCGTTCATGGATCTCCAGCAAGGCGATCAATCCTGCGGTAGATGCAGGGAGTATTCTAAATCCCTCCTTTTTGTGCAAAAAGGCACTCATCTCCTTTAACTTTCTATCACTTACATTCACACCTTCCCCCTCAGATTCCCGAATGGCATACAATGCCTCCTCTCCGTCAAAACTATGCCAATTGATAAGAGGTTCATTGTACTTAGTTTCTTTGATATTCTTTGGCTCCAAGTCTTTACAATGGTCCAATCCTTTTTTGAACGACTGGATTATCGGATTTTTAAATGAAGAAGAAGCAGCGATCATTTTAGGTATCCTGGAAGTTTTTCCCCGTTTATACAAACTAACAAACCCTCTGTAGATCCCTGCAAGCAGAGTGCCATTAGAGACCGGAACCGCACAGTATTTTGGTGCATCACCCAGGTCCTCAAAAATCTCATAGGCGATCTGGGCATAGGCCGAAATCTGCAAGGGGGTGTTCATGGCTCCGGGATTGGCATCGTACCATTCATTGGCTTGTGCCAATTCAGTACTTTGAGCCACCACATCTTCATAGCTTCCGGGTAATCTGATTATTTCGGCACCCAGCGAATGCATCTCTTCGATCCTATCTGTGTGATAGGATTCTGGAATATATATCTTACAATGTATCCCGGCCAGGCTGGCCGCCAATGCCACCGCAACTCCATAATTCCCACAAGTAGCAAGAGATACTACCTCAAAATCTCGTCTGAGCGCATCATACACCTGGGCGAAAGCAATACGATCTTTCTGGGTACCGGTGGGATTATCTCCCTCATATTTGATATACAGCTGCCGTATATTGAATTCGCGCTCCAAAGCTTTGGCCCTGTTTAGGGCTGTATCACCAACCTCGAGGTTAAGGATGTCCTCGAAACTTTCCAGACGATCTGTAACCGACTTACTTTTGTCCATCACAAACTCACTTAGTTTTATGGTTTCTGAAGAGACCTTGTTCTCTGCGGTTTTAACACCATCACGAAGATTCATAAGAACTCACAATTGATTTTCTAAAGTATACTAAATTCATATCGAATTATACAGCAATATTACTACTAATTTTAATGCATTTACGAGAAATTTCAGCATACTCAATCACGAGAAATACGGGAACCAAAAAATACTGCTATCATGGTAGAACTGTGTTTTTTAAGGAGCTTATTTACCTCATTACTTTGAGCGCGTGTTCTGGATTGTCAATATTCTGTGGTACCTTTAATTTTTCGTAAAAGAACAACCAAACCAATGCTTATAGTTACCGTAGTTACACTTTATATTCTCCTTGCCATCTTTATGGTCTTTGGTTTGTTGATCAATGGGGTACGGCCTGCTAGAACCCTGGCCTGGCTTCTTGCAATTTTTACCATTCCTGTTGGAGGTATTCTGTTATACATAATGTTAGGAAGGAACAGACGTAAGAAAAAGCTGGCCCGACTCAGAAAAAATTCCATTGAACTTCCTTCATATTCAGAAAATATAGAGATCGAGGCCGCACAGCCTAAGTATAAGAAAATGATGTCTCTTATTAAAAAGGTGGCACATTACCCTCCAACCTCTCATAATGGGGTAACACTTCTGGAAGATGGTGCACAAACATTTAATGCGATCTTTGAAGCGCTCGAAAAGGCAGAAAGTTATATTTACCTGCAGTACTATATTTTTGAAGAAGGTGAACTAGCTAATAGGTTGTTAGAACTCTCAGAAAAGAAGATCCAACAAGGTGTTGAAATAAAGATGATCTATGATGGGGTTGGCAGTTATTCTCTGAGCAATTCATATCTAAAAAAACTGAAAACTATGGGGGTAGAGGTTTATCCCTTCCTCCCATTTCGTTTTGGCAGGTTCCTTTCTTCTTTAAATTATAGAAATCACCGGAAGATCATAGTTGTAGATGGTATTATCGCTTTTACGGGAGGGATCAATATTTCCGACAAGTATCTTAGGGGAGATAGTAATCTACGACAATGGCATGATATGCACCTGGCCATTCAAGGTCCGGCTGTTTCCTTTATGGAACACGTCTTTATTTCTGATTGGTTCATGGTCGCTGAGAAAAAATTACCTCTGAAATCTTCACCAAAGAAAACTACAGATACTGGCCTGCAAGCAGTTGTTCAGGTGGTTCCGAGCGGTCCAGATGATGCCTTCCCCAATATAGAGCAGTCTTATTTATCCATTATAAATGAAGCACAGAATTATCTTTATATTACCAATCCCTATATCATTCCCAGTACTGAGATCTTAAAAGCCCTTCAAATGGCTGCCTTAAGTGGAATAGATGTTCGATTATTAATTGCAGAAAAAAGTGATAGCAGACTTGTGGACTGGACGGTTCGCTCCTACTTTGATTCATTTCTAAAATCCGGCATCCGGATCTTTTTATTTCCATACGGATTTCTACATAGTAAGATCCTGATAAGTGACGATGATATTGCCTCTATAGGAACTGCAAATATTGACGTACGCAGTTTTGAGCACAATTATGAAGTGAATGCACTTCTTTACGACCGTGACACCACCAAGATGCTTCGCGAGAATTTTTTGAGAGACTGTAAGAAAAGCCAAGAATTAAAGTTGGATTTTTATGCCCAAAGACCTATGGTCGACAAACTCATCGAGGGCATTGCCAGGGTTTTTGCGCCAGTATTATAAACGTCTGCTTAAATTAACGCTACAGGAAGGATTTTTCAAAGATTACTCTTTTTCCTTTCTGAAAATAAGATCCTCAAATTCCATCGTAGAAACAACCAGATCTATGTATTCTTCAATTGTATCTTCTGCCTCAATAGGATCGGAAACCTCTATTACACCGCGCCAGATAAGATCGCGCTCTTTGTCAACGCAAATACAATACAAAGCAGTTTCCACAAAGTAAACCGTGTATTGTTCATAGTATTCATCATCGTAATAAATATTCTGGTGACTGAGATAGTCATCCTTAAATCTTGAATTGTTCCTATCGAGCTCTGAAAGTTTCTTACTCAGGGTCTGCCTGTTCTCGGAACCCAATATTTTTGTAAATAAGATGGCATCGAAATCCTTATCAAGGAGGCGTTCTTCCACATCGTCCAATTCTTCATCGGTACGTACTGAATTTGTGAAGGCCACATCAAAAAGATCTATACTCCTCATTGATTCAACACCATGCTGATCAAATCTTTCTGTCATCTTGGTCTCAAATTCCATTCTGGCATCAGCATTGGGAGTCATCCCAACTACAAGTACTTTGTAGGCATCGAACAGAACAATATCAGGATTCTTCCAACTACTTACAACTTCAACATCATTGCAGGCAAGGATCAATATGAAAAAGGACCAAATGAATGTTCTCATGACATGTGTTTTTAGTTAGTATCATGTTCAAAGTGAATCTTTTACAAGATACTTGTCATAACAGTAGTTTCATATGACAATTATCAGCTAAGTCTATTTTTTAGCTCTTCTTATGTCTTTTTTTTAGTATCCCTGCTGCGTAAGCGTAGAGATCTGTCTTCAACCTTCTGAAATCGTTCAGACATACTTCTACGTCTACCCTGTACTGCTGATGTTTTGTTTGATACGCCTTGTCTAAGGTACTATTCAAAATTTCCAACAGTCCTCCCAGTTCATTTTCATGTTCAATAATATCCTTTATAACTTTTGAACTGAGTTTTTTAGATTCTTTCAGTCTCTCCTGATATTTTTGGAGGTCCTCAAATAACAAAGGGGTATCGGGTTCAAAAACATAGGAATTAAGGAGGTTATCAAAGAAAGTCATCTCATCTGTCATAAAATTAAGATGTGAGATCCACTTTTTTGATTCCTGATGCAGTTCTTCAATTCCCATTTTCCTAATCACTAAATTCTTTTCCATATTGATCTGTTTTTAAATTTTATATGTTCATTGTATCTTCTTCGTATTCTGTTCTCAATAATATTTCCAATTACATTAGTTGAATCGTATCCCATAGATCTGGTATAGTTACGCGCCATCTCAGGGACTCTTCTATCTTGATCTTAAATCCTTCCATTGCCTCGGGTTCACCGTGGATCAAAAAAGTATTTTCCGGAATATTCTTAATATCACTTAGCCAGTTCATTAGCTCTGACTGATCTGCATGGGCAGAAAGACTCTCCAGATGAACCACTGCGGCCTTCACCTCGTGATCTTTGCCAAAAATCCTCAATTCGGTAGCTCCCTCAAGGAGTTTTCTCCCCCGGGTACCTTCGGCCTGGTATCCTACTATTAATACAGTGGTTGTTTCAATGTCTACCTTTTGTTTTAAATAGGTCAGAATTCTGCCCCCTGTGATCATGCCACTGCCGGCAATTACAATTTTAGGCCTTGGATCATCAATGGTCTTCCAGGTATCTCTATAAGAGCTGATCAGGGTCATATGGTCGCACATAGCTCTGAGATCAGAAAGTGGCATTTTATGCCATTGTGGAAATTTTTTAAAAAGATCTAACACATCTGTCCCCATAGGACTATCTATGAAAATTGGAATATTGGGAATTCTGTTTTTTTGATATAACCGCCATAGGATCACCATTAGAAGCTGAAGTCGTTCTACCGCAAAAGAAGGAATCAACAAGATTCCATGTTCATTAATGGTTTTATTAACCAATTCAATAAGCAGGTCCTCTACATCCTCCTCCGGATGTAATTTGTTTCCGTAGGTACTTTCCAGAAATAGATAATCTGCCCACTCCGGTCGCTGAGGATCCCTTAATAAGAGGTCTTGTGGCCTGCCTATGTCGCCGGAAAAAACATAGTCCTTTTCGTCTATCTTCAGGGTTATATAGGTGGCACCAAGAATGTGGCCGACGTAAGAAAAACGAAGCTGTGCTTTTTGCGATAAATTGATCCATTGATCCGGTTCTGCCACCTGAAACAGGTCAATTGAACTCTCAGCTTCTTCCAGGGTGTAAAAAGGTAATGCCGGACTGTGTTTAGAATACCCTTCTTTATTGGCTTTTTCTGCCTCTTCTTCATGGATTTTGGCACTGTCCCGTAAGATGATTGCGGCAATAGCCAATGTAGGTGCTGTCCCTAAGACTTTTCCCTTAAATCCCTGTTTAAGCAAGCGAGGTAAATATCCCGTATGATCCAGATG
>JABDQS010000055.1 GCA_013042125.1 Eudoraea sp. | reverse complement strand
TAGTTGGCCCGGTAGCCTTAGAATATTGGCTTCCAGATCATTCCTCAGGAACAACATTCCTACCAGTACCCCGATCAGAATGAAAAGAACAGCTGAATAGCCCTTTAACCTGGGGGTGAATGTAAATTTTGTCTTTTTTTCAATATTATCCTCACTGGCATATCGAATAAGTCCCTTAGGTTTGTCTATCTTTTCCATGATGGAGTCACACTCATCAATACAGGCCGTACAGTTCACACATTCGAGCTGGGTCCCATTCCTGATATCGATCCCGGTAGGGCACACATGAACACACTGAAAACAGTCTATACAATCACCATGGCCCATAGCTTCCCGGTCTTCCCCTTTTCTGAATTTCTTTCTGCCATTTTCGGCCTCACCTCTTTTGTGATCGTAGGCAACCACGATCGATTTATTGTCTAGTAAAACACCCTGTAACCTACCATAAGGGCAGGCTATGATACATACTTGTTCGCGAAACCATGCAAAGACAAAATAGAAAACTCCGGTGAAGATCAGGAGGGAGATCAACGTGCTGAGGTGCTGTAAAGGTCCGTCTGTTATATATCTTATTAGTGTGTCACTTCCTATGAGATAGGCGAGAAAAATATTTGCGATCAGGAATGAGATCACGAAAAAGACAAACCATTTAATCACTCTTTTTCTGATCTTCTCTGCATTCCAGGATTGTCGATTCAGCCGCATTTGTGCGCCACGATCCCCATCTATCCAATATTCGATCCTTCTGAATACCATTTCCAGAAAAATGGTCTGCGGGCACATCCACCCGCAAAATATTCGCCCGAATGCAACGGTAAAAAGAGCCACGAAAATAACGCCTATGATCATGGAGATCACAAACAAATGAAAGTCTTGTGGCCAGAAGGGAAATCCAAAAATATTAAAGCGCCTTTCGAGCACATTGAACATCAGGAACTGGTTATCATTTATTTTTATAAAAGGAGATGCAACTAGAAATAAGAGAAGCCCATAGCTTACCCATTTTCTGTATTTATAAAAACGCCCACTGGGTTTTTTTGGAAATACCCAGGCACGTTTTCCCTCTTCATTGATGGTGCCTATAGAATCCCTGAACCGTTCATCATTTGCCATTCTAATGTAGTATAGCTCTTTATTTATTCATTGCTACAGTTGTTGAATCTGCTGTAGATTCAGCAGGAGCTTTTTCAGGCGCATTTTCATCCACCCATATTTCTCCTTCTGCCGCTTTTGGGTTGGCCGGCGTAGTTCCTTGAAAAGTAAGCAAGTAACTGGCTACCTGAGCCATTTCGGCCGGCTTCAGGGTTTGCTTCCAGGCTATCATCCCTTTCCCATCGCGTCCACCTTCAGAAATGGTCTTGAATACATTCTTAATACCTCCTCCTAAGATCCAATTCTCGTCTGTAAGATTAGGCCCGATACCGCCGCCGCCGTCTGCCATATGACAAACTACACAATTGGTCTCAAAGATGGCCTTTCCTGCACTCAGATCGGATGCATCCGTAAGTAAGATCACGGTATTCACATCTACCAGATCTTTGGCAGTTTTACGGTAAGCTTCAATAGCCGCCTCTGCATCTGCTACTTCAATTTCGTATTCCAGTTTCTGATCGTAATCATTAAAAACATGGAATCTAGCCAGGTAAACCACTCCAAACAAGATGGTGGCATAAAATAAATATACCCACCAAGGCGGAAGTTTATTGTCCAGTTCTCTAATTCCGTCATAGTTGTGGTCCAAAACAAGCTGTCCTTCTTCTCTCATAGGTCTGGAGCCTAGGAGTTTGGCGTACATTCGCTTGCCCCATTTCCATTCCCAGGACTTTGCCTGAGTATTGAGGTACCTTTCTTTTGCTTCCTCTGAGAGAGTTTGGAACATAACGTTCTCAATAGACCTAACGATCAGTTCTATTGCGATAAGGATCAGCAAGATCATTAACAAAAAGAATTGGGCGATAGGATATTTTATAAATGCAGGCTGGGCTCCGGAATCAACAAAGTATTCCATTATTCCAAATATGAGGAAGAAAAGGACGGGGATCCGGATCCACCAGGGTGTTGAATTTCTCATGGGTTTATTGTTTAGGTTGATTATCTTCTAAGGGTAATTCGCTTACTTCTTTGATATGTTCCTTAGAGGCGGTAAAGACCCACCAGAACAACAGAGAAAAAAAGACAAAGAAGATCAATAAGGAGATCATAGGATAGGTAGCTATTCCTTCAATACTTTCCATATAATTTTTGGCAAACTTTAGCATGATTTACTTGTTTTCTGAAATTAGTTGATCTGTTTCTTTTACTTTAATGTCTGTTCCTAATCGCTGTAAGTAAGCGATCAGAGCTACAATTTCCCGGTCTTTCATTTCAATGAATTCCTCCCCATTGGCTTCAGCATATGACTTGTCTTCCTCATAACCTTTTGCAAAGTCGGGATCTGAATAAAGATTCTTTTCTATTGCTAACGCCTGTTCGTTCATGGCTGTCTCCGCATTATCGATTTCTTCATCTGTATAGGGAACTCCAAGAGTTACCATAGCGCGCATCTTGTCCTGTATGGCACTGCGGTCGTGCTTATCTTTCACCAGCCATTGGTAAGCAGGCATAATTGAGCCGGCAGACATACTTTGTGGATCATACATATGATTCAGATGCCAGTTGTCTGAGTACTTCCCTCCAACTCTGAGCAGATCTGGCCCTGTGCGTTTACTTCCCCACAGGAATGGGTGGTCATATACAAATTCACCTGCCTTGGCATATTCCCCATAGCGCTCCACTTCACTTCTGAAAGGACGTACCATTTGTGAGTGACAACCGACGCAACCCTCCCGAATGTAGAGGTCACGACCCTCTAGCTCCAGAGGGGTATAGGGTTTCACACTGGTTATGGTTGGAATATTTGATTTAACCAGGATGGTTGGAATTATCTGTACGATCCCACCAATAAGGATGGCGATGGTAGCCAAAATGGTTAATTGAATTGGTTTCCTTTCCAGCCAGGTATGAAAGGTCTCTCCAACGGTTCGTCTGCTGGATACTCTTACCAATGCGGGTGCTTCTGCCAGTTCGTCTGCAACGGCGGTTCCGGAGCGAACGGTAACCACAATGTTGTAGAGCATAACTATAAATCCTATGATGTAAAGTGAGCCGCCAATGGCACGCATCCAATACATAGGCATAATTTCATTAACGGTTTCCAGAAAGTTACCATAAACAAGGCTGCCATCCGGATTGAAATCTTTCCACATCAGTGCTTGTGTGAATCCTGCGACGTACATGGGCAGTGCGTATAAAATAATACCCAGGGTGCCGATCCAGAAATGGAAATTGGCCATCGGTGTTGAGAACAAGCGTGTCTTAAACATTTTTGGTATCAACCAATAGATCATCCCAAAAGCGAGGAATCCATTCCAGGCTAGTGCCCCAACATGCACATGCGCAATGATCCAGTCACTGAAGTGTGCGATGGCATTCACGTTCTTTAGGGACAACATAGGGCCCTCAAACGTTGCCATTCCGTAGCCGGTAATAGCTACTACCATAAATTTAAGTGTAGGATCTGTCCGTACCTTATCCCAGGCTCCTCTTAGGGTTAATAGTCCATTGATCATCCCCCCCCATGAAGGAGCAATGAGCATCACAGAAAAGGCAACACCTAAATTCTGAGCCCAGTCTGGCAAGGCTGAATACAACAAGTGGTGAGGACCTGCCCAGATATAAATGAAAATAAGGGACCAAAAGTGCACTATAGATAGTCGATAGGAATATATAGGCCTGTTGGCCGCTTTAGGTACAAAATAGTACATAAGTCCTAGGAAGGGGGTAGTAAGGAAAAAAGCCACTGCATTATGTCCATACCACCATTGCACAAGGGCATCCTGAACTCCTGCGTACACAGAATAGCTTTTGAAAGCCAATACAGGCAGTTCTAAACTATTAAAAATATGAAGTACCGCTACGGTCACAAAAGTGGCCAGATAAAACCAAATAGCAACGTATAGGTGGCGTTGTCTTCGCT
>JABDQS010000050.1 GCA_013042125.1 Eudoraea sp. | reverse complement strand
AAGTTTCACGGCATCATCCCCAGTGTTCAAAATATTTGTAGTAAGTTTTATCCCCTGTATAAAACGATTATTCCTATCCTCATTTCTTGCAAGATCTCTCACAAAAATGGGGTTACCGGAATAGTTTGGGTTATCGGGATAGGTGCCCGTATCGTCCGGGAACAAATTTATCCATGGTCTTGTAAAGGCCAGGGTATACCCGTAACTCAATCCACCTTCATTCTCATTCCCAGTAAAACTCCTGCTCGAACTACTTCGAACATAGTTAGAAGATGCTGAAAAACTAAAGGTGTTAGATATCGTATGATCTATATTGGCTCTAAGTGAAAAACGATCAAAACCGGTGTTCTTAATGATTCCTTCCTCATCACGGTACGATGCTCCTACATAGAATTTGGTCTTCTCATCTCCCCCACTTGCACTTAAACGGGTATCTGTGATAAGTCCGGTTTCTCCGTATATCTCATCTTCATAATCTATTAATCCGCCGCTGGCGATCGCCTGGTTATAAAGGGTCACTTCTGCTGCGCCAAATGCGTCCTCAACACTTTGAGCCGTCCATGGCCGCAACCCTAGTTTATTAATGATCGTATTAAAGCCGGTATCCTGGCTAAACTTGATCTCTGTTTTTCCCAGGCTTCCTCTTTTCGTTGTGATGATCACAACACCAGCATTTGCACGAGTACCATAAATAGCTGCCGCTGAGGCTCCTTTTAACACCTCAATATTCTGAATGTCGTTAGGATCCAGATCTGCAATCCGGTTAGAAGAGTTTTCTTCATTGCCCCTGTTTGCGCCAGATGCAAAACGCAAGCCCGATGGGATCTCGGCGTTATTGACATACACCCCATCTACGATATACAGTGGCTGGTTGTTACCATTGATAGATGAAATACCACGTAACCTAAGGGCAAATCCACCTCCGGGTGCTCCCGAGGAAGACGTAATGTTTACCCCGGTCAATTTCCCATAAAGGGCGCCATCTAAGGTGGTTTGTGCAGTGGTTCCGACTAATTGGTCATTAGATACGGTAGCTACTGCGTTTGCCAGGTTACTCCTTTTAATGGATGTACCTAAACCGGTAACGATCACCTCATCTAATCCTGTAGCTGATTCTCCGAGAGATACATTCAGCGTTGTAGGCCCTTCAACCGTCAATTCCCTGGTTTCATACCCAAGAGATGAAAATACAAGCGTTGCTGGAAAACTGTCAACACTGATAGAATAATTTCCGTCGAAGTCGGATATGGCTCCCCTAGAGGTTCCCTTGACCACGACGTCCACCCCCGCCAGGGGGCCTCCATAACTGGAATCTGTAATGTTCCCGCTGACTGTCCCCTGCGAAAAAGCCCATAAAGGGAACGCTAAGAACAACCACAGGAATGATTTTCCGATTAATTTTTGTTTCATGTTAGTTAGTTTAGATTTAAAATTGAGTATTTCAAGGTAATAAAGAATTCATAAAATCAATGAAAATTGGTATGTTTTCTTTTCCTCTCCTATTAAAATTATTCTTTAAAACAAGCATAGATATTATGGGTTAAACGCATTACTTCTTACATTTGCCGCAGCTAAATTTCAGATAATCAATGTATAGAAGTCATACTTGTGGCGAATTGCGGAATACACATATTGGGGCCAAAGTTGTCCTAAGTGGATGGGTACAAAAAGTACGTGATAAAGGATTTGTGGTATGGGTAGACCTGAGAGACCGATATGGGATCACACAATTGGTTTTTGATGAGCAAAGGACAACAGCTACTATGCTAGCTGAGACCAGGAAATTAGGTCGGGAATTCGTGATTCAGGTCCATGGAGAGGTCATAGAAAGAACCTCAAAAAATCCACAGCTTAACACAGGTGATATTGAAATTCTGGTTTCAGAGTTAAAGATCTTAAACCAGTCCTTACTACCACCATTTACCATTGAAGATGAAACTGACGGGGGTACAGACCTCCGTATGAAATATCGCTATTTGGATATCCGAAGAAATCCGGTAAAGAATAATCTGATCTTTCGCAGCAAGGTGGCTATGGAAGTGCGCAAGTATCTTTCAGAACAGGGATTTATTGAGGTAGAAACACCGTACCTCATCAAATCTACTCCCGAAGGTGCACGAGATTTTGTTGTTCCCAGCCGTATGAACCAGGGACAATTCTACGCACTCCCTCAATCACCACAAACCTTTAAGCAATTGCTCATGGTAGGCGGGCTCGACAAATATTTCCAGATCGTAAAATGTTTCAGGGATGAGGATCTAAGAGCCGATAGACAACCGGAGTTTACTCAGATCGATTGTGAGATGGCTTTTGTGGAACAAGAAGATGTTTTGAACGCTTTTGAAGGCCTTACCAGGCATCTTTTAAAAGAGATTCGTGGAATTGAAGTAGAAAAATTTCCTCGCATGACCTATGATGAAGCCTTAAAGACCTATGGTAATGACAAGCCCGATATACGATTCGATATGCGGTTTGGAGAACTAAATGCCGTTGCCCAGCATAAAGATTTTAAAGTTTTTAATACAGCCGAACTGGTTGTGGGCATTGCAGTTCCGGGAGGAGCAAGCTTCACAAGAAAAGAGATAGATGCACTAACCAACTGGCTGCGTAGACCTCAGATTGGAGCCAAAGGCATGGTTTACGTGCGCTGCAATGAGGACGGAAGTTTTAAATCTTCCGTAGATAAATTCTATGATCAGGAAGATCTTAAGAAATGGGCCGAAGCAACTAGAGCAAAAGCCGGAGACCTTATTTGTGTGTTGTCCGGGGAGACCAATAGTACCCGTGCACAGTTGAGTGCATTACGGATGGAAATGGCAGAACGACTTGGCTTGCGAAATCCTTCAGAATTTGCCCCGCTTTGGGTCATAGACTTTCCTTTGCTGGAAAAAGATGAGGAAACCGGCGATTATCATGCCATGCACCACCCGTTTACATCGCCAAAACCAGGGCAAATGGCCTTGCTAGATACAGATCCGGATGCTGTGAGAGCCAATGCATACGACCTGGTACTAAACGGTAATGAGATTGGAGGAGGTTCTATTCGTATACATGACAAAAAAGTACAGAGTAGTATGTTCGGTCATCTTGGTTTTTCTGAGGAAGAGGCACGGGCACAATTCGGATTCCTGATGGATGCCTTTCAATACGGTGCTCCACCCCATGGCGGGATTGCTTTTGGTCTGGACAGGCTTGTGGCCATCTTAGGTGGTCAGGAAAGCATACGCGACTTTATTGCCTTTCCAAAGAACAACAGCGGCAGGGACGTAATGATAGATGCGCCCGCACCCATAGATGAGACCCAGTTAAAGGAGCTGAACCTCAGGCTGGAGAACTAAGAAAATAGATCCTGAGGTTTTGATCTCCATTTCCCGGAAACAAGGCCTTTGAAAATAGTGTATACTATGTTACACCTTTATGTTAGAACTCCATAATGCTTAAACAGATCAAAATTCTGTTCGCAAAATTCTTTCGATGGCGATACAAGCATATCTCCAACAAGACCTTTATCCATATTATGAGCGTTGCTGTTGGTTTTTTGGCCGGACTAGCTGCGGTTACCTTAAAGAATATCACTTATTTTATTGAATCTATCGTTGATAAAGGAATTTCTTTTTCCGGTACAGAACTCTACTTTGTCAGTCCAATTGTTGGCTTAACTCTGGTGTATCTCTATGTAAAATACGTCCATAAGGAAAAGCTGGAACACGCTATCTCATCTATTCTTCTTGCTATGTCCAAAAAGAAGGGGATCATTAGTATGAAAAAGATCTATACCCC
>JABDQS010000047.1 GCA_013042125.1 Eudoraea sp. | reverse complement strand
GCATTTTTAAAAGTGATGATATGCGCATCATCATACCCGTCCGGATATCTTTCAACCAAAAGCTTTAACACCTCCGGTGTGAGCTTTTTGAAATCTACAATTACTCTTTTTAAATTGTCCATAATTACATGTCTAAAAGATAAGCAAAAATTAAAGGAGCAACAATAGTTGCATCGCTCTCTATTATAAATTTTGGAGTCTCTATTCCCAATTTGCCCCAGGTGATCTTTTCGTTAGGTACAGCACCGGAATAGCTGCCATAACTTGTTGTACTGTCACTAATTTGGCAGAAATAGCTCCAAAAGGGTGTCTCTGTTCTTTCCATATCCTGATATAGCATTGGCACTACACAAATCGGAAAGTCGCCTGCGATCCCTCCTCCTATCTGAAAAAATCCAATGCCTTTCTCAGAGTTCTCTGTATACCAATCTGCAAGGAAGGTCATATACTCGATCCCCGATTTTATGGTAGAGGCTTGCAACTCTCCTTTAAGGACATAGGAGGCAAAAATATTCCCCATGGTACTGTCTTCCCATCCGGGGCAGACAATAGGTAAGTTCTTCTCTGCGGCCGCATACATCCAGGAATCCTTAAGATCTATCTCGTAATGTTCTTCTAAAACACCCGAAAGCAATAACTGATACATAAATTCGTGAGGGAGATAACGTTTCCCGGCCCCTTCAGCATCCTTCCAAAGTGTATGGATGTGCTGCTGTATTCTTCTAAAGGCTTCCTCCTCCGGGATACACGTATCAGTTACCCTATTCAGGCCCTTTTCTAAAAGTTCCCATTCTGCCTGAGGGGTTAGATCACGATAATTTGGCACACGTCTATAGTGTGAATGTGCCACCAGATTCATAATATCCTCCTCAAGATTGGCCCCGGTACAGGAGATGATATGCACCTTATCCTGACGGATCATCTCAGCAAAGATCTTTCCCAACTCCGCAGTACTCATGGCACCTGCCAGAGATACCAGCATCTTAGCGCCATTATTTAGTTGTTGCTCATACCCTTTGGCCGCATCTACCAATGCTGCTGCGTTAAAATGCAGATAGTATTTTGAAATAAAATCCGAAATGGGTCCTTTATTCATTTTCGTCATCAAATTTAGAAGCTGAGGTATTTCCAAGGCTATTCGTCATGTCGTAAGCACTCTCATATTCATCCTCTACAGCTTCATTCATGAATTTATAGCTAAGCATTTTGTAATACAACTTCGCAGCCAGAAAATTAGAAGATCTGTCTTGTTCGTTCGGACACAACTCCACCAGGTCGAATCCCACTACATTCTTTTCTTCAAATACCTGCTTTAAAAATTCCAGTGTCTCATACCATAAAAGGCCACCGGGTTCCGGAGTGCCAGTAGAAGGTAAAATAGAAGGATCCAAAGCGTCCAGGTCAAAAGTGATAAATACATTATCAGTAAGCGAATCAACTACCTTATCGATCCAGTATTCATCATCTACCATTTCATGAGCAAAAAAAGTTTTTTCCTTGTCCATCAAGGTCATTTCAATTGCATCCATACTTCTGATTCCTACCTGTACCAAATTAGTATTCTGACTAGCTTCATAGACCGCACAGGCATGATTATATGGAGTGCCGTCATATGATTCCCTAAGGTCTGCGTGAGCATCGATATGCAACACTGTAAGGTTGTCAAAGCACTCATTAAAGGCCCTGATAGATCCGATAGAAAGGGAATGTTCTCCTCCTACAAGGGTAACAAATTTATTTCTTTTGATATACTCTTTTGTTCTCCTGTGTACACTGTTAACCATGGCTTCGGGAGACGATAACTCCGCTACTGCCTCGGCAACATACACTCCTTGCTGGTAAGGTTCGGTATCTGTTTCTATGTCGTATAACTCCATATTTTCTGAAGCTTCCAGCAGGGCCTCAGGCCCTTTGTCCGCTCCTTTTCCCCATGTGCTCGTACCGTCGTACGGAACGGGAATAAGAACCACTTTAGATTTCTCAAGTTGTGCGAATTCATCCGGAATTCCGGCGTAATTCTTAGTTGTCTTCATATCCTAAAATTTTAAGCATTTCCGATGCTTTTTGTTGTTCACTAAATAGTTTTGTCTCCAAATTCCCATCCTTGTCCCTGTCTATCAATACATGTTTTGGCGTAGGGATAAGGCAATGTTGCAGGCCTCCAAAACCACCGATAGATTCCTGATAGGCCCCTGTATTAAAAAAGCCTATATAAAGTGGTTTTTCTTTTTTGAATTTGGGTAAATAAATAGCATTCATATCCTGAATACTGTTGTAGTAATCGTCGCTGTCACAGGTAAGTCCGCCAAGTAATACACGCTCGTATTCATCGTTCCACCGATTGATGGGCAGCATGATAAAACGCTTATTGATGGCCCAGGAATCGGGTAATGTAGTAATAAATGACGAGTCGATCATATTCCATTTTTCCCGATCGTTCTGTTGTTTTTGATAGAGCACTTCATAAATAGCACCTCCGCTTTCCCCCACCGTAAAACTGCCAAACTCCGTAAAAATATTGGGTACAGGAATATCTGCCTCTTTGCAGCTAGTATTGATCTGGTTAATGATCTCGTCTATCATATATTCATAATCATAGTCGAATGCCAGGGAATTCTTGGTAGGGAAACCGCCACCAATATTTAAACTATCGAGGGAGGGGCAGAGTTTTCTTAACCGTACATATACCTTAAGACACTTTACGAGCTCGTTCCAGTAATAGGCATTATCTCGTATCCCGGTATTGATAAAGAAGTGGAGCATTTTTAATTCCACCTTTTCATTATCCCTTATCTGGTTCTCATAGAAGGGCACTATGTTTCTATATCCGATCCCAAGTCTTGAGGTATAAAATTCAAACTTTGGTTCTTCCTCTGAGGCAATTCTGATCCCTATTTTAAAAGGTTCGTCTATAGCCTCACTTAAGAGATCTATCTCCTCATAATTGTCAATGATAGGAATGCAGTTATGATGACCCTTGTTAATGAGTTCAGCAATATTCTGAATATAAAGGTCTCGTTTAAAACCATTACAGATCACATAGGTAGTATCCCTGATCTTTCCTTCTCTCTTTAGTTGTTGAACAATATTAATATCAAAAGCTGAAGAGGTTTCAATATGGATGTCGTTCTTCAGGGCCTCATGTAACACGTATTCAAAGTGGGAACTTTTGGTACAATAGCAATAGATATACTTTCCTTTATAGTTATGCCTTTCTATTGCCCTGGCGAACCACTCTTTGGCTCGTTGAATGTTCCTGGAGATCTTTGGCAAATAAGTAAACTTCAAAGGGGACCCGTATTGTTCTACCAGAGACATCAAGGGAATGTCATGAAAAAGCAGGTTATCCTCTTCTAAAGTAAATTCTTCCTGAGGAAAATAATAGGTTTGATCTATAAGATCAATGTATTTAATATTCATTAAATGTAATTGTGGCTTTTATGAAATTTTGTCTAAGCTTTATTGCGTTTACTATGCTATATGTATGTCCTAAATAAATCATCATTTTCCAGGTTGTAAATGAAATCAAAAAAAAGTAAAAATCAAGACTTTTAAAGCAATTTTACAAAGCATACTATTGATTTAATATATAGCATCATAAAATTGATAATTCAATATTAGAATCTGAGGACTTATAGCTCATCTATTTGTATATTAGTACTTAAAGTCAATAACTATGAAAAGTGTTCTTTTAGGTTTTTTAAATACGATATTAGTGCTGTTTTGGACTACAGGCATTTGGGCACAGCCGGCACCCAATGTTTATATGGCCAATCACAGTGAAAATTCTAATAATCACCGGGAATTAAAGCTTAGTGACCGCTATTTTGTGCTCACGGAATATGAATCTGAACCCGCCAACTTTATCCGAACGGTTGGAGGATTTTATACGGCAGATGCCGATTCTTTATATGTCACACTGGAGTTCGATTCCGATTTCACTGATGATTCCCCCAGGAAAGTGCACTATGCATTTGAACTGAATGATGGTTCATTGCTATTGAATGGTGACGATAATTACCTCTTCAGACCAGAAAAGGAGCAAGGACAAGCATTAGATGGTGCCTGGCTCTTTGCCACCAGGGGTCCGGATACCGGGCAAGATCGAAGGGGCGATTCAACTCCCAGGAAAACACTAAAATTTTTAATGGATGGCCACTTCCAATGGATCGCCTATAATACCGAGACCATGAAGTTCTCCGGGACCGGAGGAGGTTCCTATACATCGAATGATGGGACTTATACCGAAACTATAATTTATTTCTCCAGGGATAATTCCAGAGTTGGGGCTGTTTTGGGATTTACATATGAACTGAAGGGCAAAGATTGGCACCATACTGGGAAAAATAGCAGAGGTGAACCTATGTATGAAATTTGGGCATTACGGGAATAGGGATTCTAGGAATTATCAATATCCGATTTTCCTCCTGTTTTCTTAAGGAGCTTTATTCGTGTTATTTCCACCCCTTTGTCTATAGGTTTCAGCATATCATACATATTTAATGCAACCACACTGGCACCATGCATGGCCTCTACCTCAACACCGGTCTTATAATTCGTCTTAACTGTAATGAGGATTTTTATCTGAAGTCCATCTATTTCATAGCTGATATCTGTGTATTCAATAGGTAGAGGATGACAATCCGGTAAAAGATCGGCTGTTTTCTTTACCCCGAGTAAACCAGCCGCCCTGCTCATGGCAAAAACATCTCCTTTCGGCACTTTTAAAGTTTTGATCGCTTCTACAGTGTCTGCAGAACTAACCTCAACTATGGCCTGTGCCACAGCAGTTCTTAAGGTGTTATTTTTATGCGTGATGTCTACCATCTTTATTTATTTGTTTTCCATTGATAGGAGGCATCTTCAAATACCTCTTTCCCAAATACAGGCACCTGCGATTTTATTTCTTCCACCACGTAGTGTAGTGCATCAAAGACCTCTTTTCTATGCGGGGAGGAAACGAAGACAAACAAACAAATTTCGCCCACATCAACCGTTCCCAAGCTGTGGTAAATATGCATACAGCTTAATTCATATTTGCTGAAAGTCGCCTCTCTGATCTCATGGAACTTCTCATTGGCCATTGCCTCATAGGCTGTATAATCTATCGCTTTTACGCGCTTTCCTTCCAGGGTGTCTGCCCTAACCTGCCCCAGGAAAATATCATGGGCGCCTATCTGAGTTTTGGATTGATGTTTGGCTATTGAATTAGCGATAAACTCAGGGGTTATCGCTCCCTCAATAAACACGTTCTTTTTAGTTGCCTTTTTCATGATATCTATCCGGTTTCACTCTTTAGTAGCCTCACCAGGATTAGCTGTGCTGTTCCTGACAAAATCTCGGTCTGAAAATACAAAAGAACAACTGCTTCGCAGTTCAGTTTATTTTTGGACCTCTCCTCTGAGAAACAAGTTCCTCTCGGCCGGTTACAAAAATAAAGGTCTTTTGTACTTATTCGTAGCCTCACCAGGAATCGAACCTGGATCTAAAGTTTAGGAAACTT
>JABDQS010000046.1 GCA_013042125.1 Eudoraea sp. | reverse complement strand
TCTCATGCCTACCTCCGCATAGGAAAGTGCCATGAAAAGTTAAATAATTACGATCTGGCCAAATTCTATTTTTACCAGACCGTTCATGAGGATCCTTTATTGGACAAAGGATGGCTGGCTATAACAGATTTTTACTTTAAAAATCACAAATACGACCGGGCGTTGTATTACGTCAATAAAGCTATCAATATAGACGGCGAAAATGCCAAATACTGGAAGAAATGTGCCCGTATCCATGCGGCTCTTGAGAATTATGACGAAGCCGATTTCGCCTATAAACAAACGGTAGATCTTGGAAATTACGAATTAGACACCTGGCTTAACTGGGCAGAAGTAGTTACCCAAAACCAGGACCCGGAAGCAGCCATACAGATCTTATTACAGGGCCTTGAATTCTATCCGGATAAGGCATTGATCCAGTTTAAAATGGCTGGTTTATACCTTATAGCCAATGACCCCGTAAAAGCACAATACCGCTTTAGGAAAGCCCTAAAACAAGACTTTGACCATTTGCGTTTCTTTAAGGAAGAATTTCCATCCTTTTACGATTCTGTCTGGGCACAGAATATAATAGCAAGTATCCAGAAGGCTTCCGACTAAAAAAACTACTTTTGATTTTTTAGAGTTATGGGCGACCGTTCAGTATTTCAATATCTTATCATTGCCTTAAAAGGAATTGCCATGGGAGCCGCCGATGTGGTCCCGGGAGTATCTGGTGGCACTATTGCTTTTATCTCCGGAATCTATGAAGAGTTGATCACTTCTATCAATCAGATCAATTTTTCGCTTCTTAAGACTTTACGCACTAAAGGCCTGGCAGCCATGTGGAAACAGGTCAACGGAAATTTTTTAGCATCTATTTTTCTTGGAATAGGTATTAGTGTAATTACCCTGGCCCAACTTATTAGCTGGCTGCTGGTGAATCAGCCGGTACTTTTATGGTCCTTCTTTTTCGGCTTAGTGATCGCCAGTATTATTTTTGTAGCTAAAGCGATTGAAAAATGGAACCTTGCCGCATTCATAATGTTGGTTTTGGGCGCTGCCATAGCGTATTATATTACTCAATTACCTCCGGTAGAAAATACGGAAAGTCTACCCTACCTTTTCCTTTCTGGTGCGCTTGCTATTTGTGCTATGATCCTTCCAGGTATCTCCGGTGCCTTCATATTGGTCTTATTAGGGTCCTATAAAACGGTTTTAGATGCGGTCCATGAGCGGGATTATGCCATATTGCTCACCGTTTTTGTCGGTGCAATTTTTGGGCTTTTGTCATTTGCACGACTCCTTAAATGGATGTTTCAGCATTACAAGAATCTTACTCTGGCTCTATTAACCGGATTTATCATTGGCTCTCTCAATAAAATATGGCCGTGGAAAGTTGTGCTGGAATCCAAAGTATTTGATGGAAAGGTCATCGCTGTCCTGGAAGAAAATGTCTCTCCTTTCTCCTATCCCGGTGATCATCAACTTCTCTGGGCCATTTTGCTGGGTATCCTTGGTTTTTCGCTTATTTTTATGCTTGAAAAGCTTGCTGCTAAAAAATAAAGCACAGTATCATGCATCAGCCCAGATCTTTCATAGATAAAGTATTTCTGATCATCAAGGGATTGGCCATGGGCACCGCCAACAAAGTACCGGGCGTTTCAGGGGGTATTGTAGCCTTTGTTGCAGGATTTTACGAAGAATTCATCTATTCTCTCCAAAAGATCAATCTAAAGGCATTTAAATTGCTTTTTAACGGTAGATTCAAAAGCTTTTACCGCTATGTGAACGGACAATTTCTTTCCCTGCTTATTTTTGGCATGTTGGTGAGCTATTTTAGTGTATCCAAACTTCTGGATTATTTTCTGGAACACAATGAATTATATGTTTGGGCCACCTTCTTTGGGATGATCATTGGTTCAATTTATTTTATAGCCAAAGATTTCAAACATTGGAACAAGAAAACACTTACCTACGGGATCATTGGACTCTTTATAGGTATTTCGATAAGTTTTTTGAGTCCGGCGAAGGAAAATGACAACCTCCTGTTTATATTTTTATGTGGAATGATCAGTGTTTCCGGCATGACCCTTCCGGGTCTTTCTGGTTCTTTTATCCTAATTCTCCTGGGTAATTATGTCTTGCTTTTAGTAGATTCAGTAAATGCCTTGTACGATACCTTCGCAGAGGTAATCCAGGGAGATTTTGGATTCACCTCAGATCAGGAACGCCTGGACACATTAAAAGTATTGGTGGTCTTTACACTGGGATCTGCAACAGGGCTGGTAACCTTATCTCATATTTTAGGGTATGTATTAAAGCATTTCAAACATATAACCACCGCAGTTATCATAGGGTTTATTACAGGTAGTCTGGGGGTTGTATGGCCCTGGAAACGCACTATATTTGTCATGGACAACCTTGGTAATCATCTGCTTGACAGCAATGGCGATGAGATCATCAAGAATTATGAGCGATTCTTGCCAAATTTGAATCATGGAGATACCTGGTGGGCTTTTATCTATATTGTCCTTGGTATAGGAATCCTTATAGCATTAGAGTGGTATGGAAAAAACAGAACAAAAGCATAGTTATGGCCTATTGGGCCGCGACATATCCTATTCTTTCTCCAAAGGATATTTTACGGATTTCTTTCGAAAAGAAGGGCTTCATAACTGTTCCTACGAGAATTTCGATCTTCCCGATATTTCAGATCTGGAGACCATCCTAAAAGAATATCCGGAACTGCGTGGTTTGAATGTAACAATACCCTACAAAGAGGCTATAATGCCATATCTGCATGAAATAGATCCCGAAGCAGCCACTATTGGAGCCGTGAACACCATTAAATTTACCAAAACCGGGCTGGTAGGCTATAATACCGATGGATACGGCTTTCGGAGGTCGCTGGAACCTTATCTTGCAAAACAGTCTCATACCCATGCTCTCATCCTCGGGACCGGGGGTGCCTCTAAGGCCATTGGGTATGTCCTAAAAGAATTGGGGATCAACTACCATTTTATCTCCAGAAACCCGCAAAAAGATCAATGGGGATATGAAATGCTCACCAAAGAGCAGATAGAACAACATACGCTCATCATCAACTGTACTCCTCTTGGCACCTATCCGCGATTAACAGAAAAACCCGCCATTCCATATATTTTCGTAGGAGCTGATCATCTTTTATATGACCTGGTCTATAACCCTGAAAAATCGGCCTTTCTACAGGAAGGTGAAAAAGGAGGAGCAGCTATTTGCAATGGTCTTCCCATGTTACAATATCAGGCCAAAAAATCCTGGGAACTATGGCAAAAGTAGAAGTTGCTTTTCTAAATATCAGATAAAACAGTAAGCTTGGATATCTAAAAAGATCCGCTAATACTTTTGATGTCTGTGGGGTTGTTAGTATCTTTCAGGGAGATTGATTCTCACGATTACCTAAATCCACAAAATAGAATGTTGGAAGAAAAAGAAGAGAAACTA
>JABDQS010000043.1 GCA_013042125.1 Eudoraea sp. | reverse complement strand
GTATACCTATGGTTCTTATTCCCGTATTGGAAATGACAAATATGCCCCTTCCAGATTCAGTGCATCAGCGAGTGTGCGGAATGTGGTAACAGATAGTTCTGTAGTAGAGTTACTGAATGAAATAGACAGGATCGCGAAAGAGCCCGTTTCCGAAAGGGAATTGAAGAACACTAAGGCCAAATATGTTGGCAACTTTGTGTTGGCGCTGGAAAGACCTTCTACCATTGCCCGGTATGCCCTTAATATAGAAACGGAAGGCTTACCTAAAGACTTTTATAAAACCTATTTGGAGAAGATCAATGCCATTACCATAGAGGATGTACAGGCGGCATCTCAGAAATATTTTTCTGTGGACAATGCCCGAATAGTAGTAGCCGGTAAAGGCAGCGAAGTTCTGGATAACCTTGAAAAAGTGTCCTTTAAAGGGAAAGAGGTTCCGGTGTTCTATTTTGATAAGTATGCCAATAAATCCGAAAAACCGGATTATACAGCAGCTGTTCCTGAAGGTGTAACAGTTCAGTCTATCCTAGATAAATACTTTGAGGCAATTGGTGGGAAGGATAAAGTAGCTCAGGTCAATTCACTGAAATTGGTCTTTGAAGGAGCCGCCATGGGTGCCACAATCAAGATCGAGGAAAAAAGGACTAAGGACAAATTTGCGCAGATCAGTTTTATGAACGGGAATGCTATGGGCGGTATTGTAGCAAAAGGAGGCGAATTATTTGCAAAGCAAGGAGCCAACAATGTACCCCTTCCTCCGGATATGCAAAAAGATCTTTTGAATTCTCTGGGTATTTTCGCAGAACAGCGTATTGCAGCGAATCCTGCCGCCAAAGTTGCAGGCACAGAAATGGTAGACGGAAAAGAAGCCATTAAAATTGAAGTTCCCGGAACCGTAGTGCAGGCCACCTATTTTTACGATGTGGAGACCGGACTTAAAGTTAAGGAAGCTTCGAGTACCACTATGAACGGGCAAACTCAGAATCAGGAAACTATTCTTAAAGACTATTCAGAAGTGGATGGTATAAAATTTCCATCTGTTCGTGTTAGTGCCTTGGGACCTCAGATGGTAGAATTTAAGTTAATAGAAGCTGTAGTCAATGTAGAGGTTACTGACGCCGATTTCGAATAAAACTTATTTCAACTAATTTTAAAGAAGCGTATCTCAACTTTGAGGTACGCTTTTTCTTTTATTGACCAAATATACCCCAAGTAATATGATCCCGGCGGAACCTATCTGCCAGACACTAAAGCGTTCTCCGTCCAGGAGGCCCCAAAAAATACCTACAATTGGGATCAAATAAGTAACAGATACAGAAAAAACAGGGGAAGAGATTTGTATCAATTTATTGAACATTACTTTGGCAACACAGGTCCCCAGAATACTTAGAATAAGCACATAGCCCAGAGAACTCATAAAGTAGGTGCCCTCACGGACAGGTGCACTTAAGGCATTGGAGTAATAAAGTAAGATCAATGCCGGGGGTAGCATAAAGGCAAAATTTCCAACCGCAATCCCCATAGGTGATACTTCCTGCAGCTTACTCTTGATGATATTGGCATTAAATGCATAGAGAATAATTGCCAGAATAACCAGGCCTGCATACCAGTAATTCTGATTCGGGTTTATATCCGAGCCAACATAGATAAGTAGGATTGCTCCAAGCAAACCTACCAATACACCTATGAGCTGATTTCTGGAAAAGGAGATCTTAAAGGCCAAAAAACCGATAACTATGGTAAAAAGAGGAACCAGGGAATTCAATATTGAGGCTATGCTGCTGTCGATCTCCGTTTCTGCATAAGAAAATAGGAATACCGGGATAAAACTTCCAAGCAATCCTGAAATTGAGACCCAGAACCATTCTTTTTTTGAAATATTTCTTATAGATCTGTACCCCACCAGAAACAGAAAAAAGGAAGTGATGACGATCCTTACCGAGCCCAGTTGAATAGGTGTAAAACCTTCCAGACCTTTTTTTATCAATATGTAGGATGTACCCCAGATGATAGAAAGAACTATCAGATACATCCATTTACGATTTACATCGCTCATGTATGAATGTAGTTTTGGCAAAAATGACGCTTTTTACTGAATTACTTACAGCTCTCTTTTGTAAATTTGTCTTAATAAAATCTCTTGTAATGACCTTCAAAACTGCTACAGTAATCTTGTCCCTGTTTTTGATCTTTGTTTCCTGTAAAAGCGAACCAAAGAAAGAGGAAGGACCTTCTCAAATGGAAGAGGTAATGGCTATTCATGATGAGGTGATGCCTAAAATGGGTAATATTAGTAGCCTGATCGCTGATCTAAAGCCAAAAGTAGACTCTACGGAAGCTGGCAAAGAGTATTTAAAGGCCATGCAGGATCTTCAGGGTGCCCACAGATCTATGATGGATTGGATGAAAGGCTTTGGAGAACGATTCGACCATGAAGAGATCATGAATGGCAAGGAACTCAATGCTGAGAAACAGGCGTGGTTACTGGAGGAAGAAGTTAAAGTTAAAGAGCTTCGCGAACAGATCAATACCAGTATTGCCAATGCCGAAAGAGTGTTGGCAGTAAATTAAAATGGGAGGTTCCCCAGGTCTACATTGCCACCGGAAATAATAATGCCGATTTTCTGATCTTTGAATTTTTCCCGATCTCTGTAAAGTCCGGCCAGGGCCACGGCACTGGAAGGTTCCACAATGATCTTCATCCGTTCCCAGATAAGTCGCATGGCAGCTATTATTTCTTCCTCTTCAACCCTGACTATTGTTCTTACATGTTTTAGTAGTACCGGAAGTGTATTGCTGCCTAATTGAGTTTTTAAACCATCTGCAATGGTATTCGTAGTTGGGTTCGATTCTATTTTACCGCTTTTTAAGGATCTATAGGCATCGTCTACTTCGAAAGGCTCTGTGCCTATCACTTCACAATTCTCTCCCATAAAAGATGCTGCTACAGCCGTGCCGGCGATTAGTCCGCCCCCTCCCACAGGAACAAATATGGCTTTTAAGGTTGGGTGATCCTCCAATAGTTCCAGAGCTGCAGTCCCCTGTCCGAGTATTACATTAATGTCATTGGAGGGATGTAAAAAAGTGGCCCCTGTCTTTTCCTGGATCTCCCCGGCCATGGCGTTTCTTGCCTCTAGCGTGGGTTCGCACTCATAGATAATACCTTTATATTCTTTAACCCCTTTCTTTTTTACCTCTGGTGCCGTTGAAGGCATCACTATATGGGCTTTAACTCCAAGGATCTGAGCTGCCAGGGAGAGTGCCTGTGCAAAATTCCCGGAAGAATGTGTTACTACGCCCAAAGCTCTTTCTTCGGGTGTGAGGTTTAAAATAGCATGGGTAGCTCCACGCATTTTATATGCTCCCATGCGTTGGAAATTCTCACATTTAAAGAAGACCTCAGCGCCAACTGCAGCATTTATGAGCCTGGAGGTCAGGACCGGGGTCCTGTGAATATAAGGTCTGATTTTATCATGACAAGCTAAAAGTTGAGTCTTGTTCATTCTTGCCACTTTAGTGTCTCAAGGATCCTCCGAACATCATTTTGAATATAGGCAGCCGCGGGGTATATAGAATCGTAGTTTGGTTTTGCATAGAAATACAGCGAACCGGTTAAAAAGTGCTCTGTACTATCTGTAGCATAGAATTGTGCTTGAGAGGCAGCATTCCCTTTTACTTCATAGAACATTCCAAATACACGGGTATCCTCATTTATGTATTTCTGTTCCAGAATATTATCGGCCTTTGCTACATGCTCATAAGACAATCTTTGGGCATCAGATAATAAGTCGTTCAAATTGTTCTCTACGGGCTTGTAAGTTAGATAGACGGCGCCTTTAATAGAAGGGTAATTTAAGGTGAACGAAGATCGTTTAATGTCTTCAACCGTAGCAAGGCTATTGTATTGAAAACTATAGTTTTCTGTTTGAACCACTTTTGTCTCGCCCTTAGGATATTCCAAACGCAATTGCGCCTTGGGTTTAGGCAACACCTCTTCTTTACATCCATTTAAGAACAAGAGAATTATTATTCCTGCAAATACGAATTTACACCTCATGTGGCAAGGTAATTTTGATCTGTTTTAACCGTTTTCTATCAAGGCCCTCAACGACGAACTGGTAATTCTCAAAAATGATCTTTTCCCCTTTTTTAGGAAATTTTCCTGCGATTTCCAGTACAAATCCCGCTATAGTTTCTGATTCACCTTTTTGAGCTTCAAAAGCTGTTTCATCCTCAATTTTAGCTACTCTGTAAAAGTCTTTTAGCGTCGTTTTACCGTCAAAAACAAAATTGTGATCATCTAGTTTGGAATAGACGAGGTCTTCATCGTCGAACTCATCACTAATATCTCCTACTATTTCTTCTATAATATCCTCCAGGGTTACTATTCCCGAAGTGCCTCCATATTCATCGACAACAACGGCAAGATGATTCTTTTTCTCCTGAAATTCGAGGAGTAAATCGTCTAATTTCTTGTTCTCCGGTACAAAATAGGGTTCGCGAATCAGACTGATCCAATTGAAATTCTTTCTGTCTATATAGGGTAGCAGATCCTTAACATATAATACCCCCACTACCTTATCTATATGGTCTGAAAAGACAGGTATTCTAGAGTACCCATGTTTCTTGATCTCTTCCAAAACTTCAGGAAACTTCATTGCTTCATGCAAGGCAAATAAATCGATACGAGGGCGCATAACTTGTTTGGTATCGGTATTGCCAAAAGAAACGATCCCTTCAAGGATCTTCTGTTCTTCCTTAGTGGTATCGCCATCGGAGGTAAGTTCCAGTGCCTGAGAGAGATGATCTACACTAAGATTTGTCCTTTGTTTTCCAAACTTGTCATAAATATAAATGGTAGTACTACGCATAGGAGCGCTAAGCGGCGTAAACAAGATATCCAATACTTTAAGCGGATACGCCATAAAATGGGAAAATATATGCTTGTTTCTATTCGCATAGATCTTGGGTAGTATTTCACCAAACATCAAAATGAGGAAGGTTGCAACCACTACCTCTAATAAAAAGCGGATAGAGATCACACCCATGATATGGTATGTGATAGAAGCAAAGAGGGTATCGCCAATATCACTAAAAAGAAGAACGATCCCAATATTAATGGCATTGTTAGCAATAAGAATGGTGGCCAGTAATTTCTTAGGCCGTTCCAGCAATTTTACAACGATGCTACCCTGGGAAGTATTTCGATCCTGTATCTCTTTCAGTTCTGTGATTGAAAGGCTGAAAAATGCGATCTCTGCTCCGGAAACAAGTGCAGAGCAAGCCAAAAGGGCAATTAATATAATGATCTTTATTACTATAAGACTTTCGTTACCTGCAAAACCTAATAATAATTGAAAGGGATCCGGATCCACGTGCAATTCAGTTAGTTAGTAAGATCAAAAAGGCAAATCATCATCCTGTTCGGAAGTGGCCATAGAACTTTTTGGTTCTGCTTTTTCCGAGATCGGGCTTTTAGGGGTAGTTGTAGCCTTTCTGGTTGCAGGTTTTGGCTCATTCGCCATACTTTCCTGTTTGGTAGAAAGGAAGGTAAAATCCTGCACGTGTATTTCGGTGGTATACTTTGTAACGCCATCATCTCCCTGCCATTGTCTTGTCTTTAATCTTCCTTCTACATAGATCTTATCTCCTTTATTCAGGTATTTCTCACAGATCTCAGCTGCTTTATTTCGGACCACAATATTATGCCACTCCGTGGAAGTCACTTTTTCCCCTGTTTGCCTATTTGTATAGGTTTCGTTGGTAGCTATTGGGAACCTTCCAATACAATTTCCTCCTTCAAAATAATGAAGTTTAACCTCATCTCCCAGATGCCCTATTAGCATCACTTTATTCAATGTTCCGCTCATGATATATATTTAGGCCAAAAGTACGAATTTTTAAATGTATCTAGGAATTCTGACAGCAATACCGGAACAGGATATTCAGGAAGGCTCTCAAGGGTAATTCCTTCTTTAATTTGGTCCTTTAATTCTACGATCCAAAACCTGGTTATCAGATGCTGATGCGACAGTTTATGGACAATAGGTTCTTCTTTCCACAAAACAATATCCTTGATCTTTTCTTCTCTGATTGATACCTTACCATACATTTCTGCTTCTTCCATTAATGCATCTGTTTCTATCAGTGGAAATTCATACAAATGTTGCCAAATACCTTTCCCAATGCGTTTATTTAGCTTTGTATACCCCATCTGATCAATGAAAACGAGATAATTAAAATATCTGATCTTAACTTTATTCTTTTTGAGCTTAATTGGTAAGGTGGCAACTCTTGCCTGCTGCAGGGCCATACATCCGGAATTAAGCGGACAATGATCACAATCTGGTCGTTGAGGGGTGCATTGAAGGGCGCCAAATTCCATGATCGCCTGATTGTAGTCTCTTATTGAAGAAGCCTCCATGACTTCAAAGGCCAATTTCTTAAAGTATCTTATCCCCTTAGTACTGTTAATAGGAAGATCTACACCAAAATACCTCGCTAATACTCTGTAAACATTTCCATCTACAACAGGCTTTGCCTCACCAAAACAAATAGATGCAATTGCGCTAGCTGTATAATCACCAATACCCTTCAATTTAATAAGTTCTTCATATGTCTCAGGAAACTTTCCTTTATGATCTGCGGTAATGGTCTTGGCAGTGAAATGCAGGTTTCGTGCACGAGAATAATATCCCAGCCCTTGCCATAGTTTTAGTACATCCGACTCTTCTGCGGCAGCCAATTGCTGAACTTTTGGGTAGCGTTCAATAAATCTCTGGTAATAAGGAAGGCCCTGGACTACCCTTGTTTGTTGAAGGATGATCTCGGAAAGCCAGACCTTGTAAGGATCCCTTGTATTTCGCCAGGGAAGTGGTCTTTTGTTTTTGGAATACCAGTGAAGGATTGTTTTGGAAAAAGTACTCATACTAAGAATGTGAGTAAAAGTAAGTTATTAAAGACTTAAAATTAGTCCTTTAGGATGAAAGAATGAATAATATTTATATATTTGCAGGCCTGAAAAAATAACAGATTAAGTAAAAATAAGCATGACGAAAGCAGATATCGTATCTAAAATCTCAGAAAAATTGGGAATAGAAAAAGGTGATGTACAAGCCACTGTAGAAACATTTATGGAGGAGGTTAAAACATCGCTCGAGAATGGTGATAATGTATACCTAAGAGGTTTTGGTAGTTTTATTATTAAAACACGAGCAGAAAAAACAGGTAGGAATATTTCGAAAAATACAACGATTAAAATACCTGCTCACAACATTCCGGCCTTTAAACCCGCAAAGGTTTTTGTTGAAGGAGTAAAAAGTAACGTAGAAGTTAAATAATAACAAAAATAAAAGCAGAGTTTTATGCCGAGTGGTAAAAAAAGAAAGAGACATAAGGTGGCCACACACAAGCGAAAAAAACGCAGAAGAGCCAACCGCCACAAGAAGAAGTAGTTACAATGACTACTTTTTCATTTTAATACGTTCATTGACATAGAAATTCTAAAAAGGATTTCGACGGGTTAATACAACCTGTAACAACTAATGTTTAATCCATTCCGCCTATTGCGGAATATAAATTGATTCAGGTGAATAGAGAATTAATCGTAAGATCCAATTCCGTTGCCGTCGATTTTGCCTTAGTAAAAGATGGAAAACTCATTGAACTTCACAAAGATGAAAACGATCATAATTTCAATGTTGGGGATATTCTTATCGCCAAGATCCGAAAACCGGTAACAGGGCTAAACGCAGCCTTTGTTAACGTAGGGTACGAGAAAGATGCATTTTTGCATTATCATGATCTCGGCCCTCAATTATCTTCTATGTTGAAGTTTGTTAAAAGAGTAAGTACAGGGAAATTGAGAGATTATTCCCTTAAAAATTTTCCATTTGAAAAAGATATTGATAAGCATGGCGCCATAAATAATGTGGTGAAGGCAAATCAATCACTTCTGGTTCAAATAGTTAAAGAACCCATTTCCACCAAAGGACCCCGGATAAGTTCAGAACTTTCTATAGCGGGTAGGTATTTGGTAATGGTCCCTTTTTCCGAACGCGTTTCTGTTTCTCAAAAAATAGAAAGCAGCGAAGAAAAGGATCGGCTTAAAAGACTTGTAAAAAGTATAAAGCCAAAAGGATTTGGTGTTATTATAAGAACCGTTGCAGAAGGCAAAAAAGTAGCAGAACTGGATAAGGATCTTCAAAACTTGCTGAACAAATGGACAGCAATGTGTAAGAAATTGTATAGAGCACGCACTCCGTCCAAAGTATTGGTAGAGGTCAATAGAGCCTCTTCGATATTAAGAGATGTTTTTAATGACACCTTTACCGGTATCCATGTGGATGATGAAACGCTTTATACCCAACTGAAGGATTATGTGCATGAGATTGCACCCGACAAAGAATCCATTGTAAAGTTGTACAGTTCAACCGTCCCTATTTTTGAAAAATTTGGGATCGACAGACAGATCAAAACCTCATTTGGGCGTACAGCGTCTATGAGTAAAGGAGCCTATTTGGTTATTGAACACACAGAAGCGTTGCATGTTATTGATGTCAATAGCGGCAACAGATCTAATAAAGCCAATAACCAGGAAGATACGGCCCTTGAGGTGAATATGCTGGCAGCAGCCGAAATTGCAAGGCAGTTACGCCTGCGAGATATGGGAGGAATTATCGTAATCGACTTTATCGATATGATAAAATCTGTTCATAGAAAAAAGTTGTTCGATCATCTTAGAAATGAGATGAAAGACGACAGAGCCAAGCATAAGATATTACCCCCTAGCAAGTTTGGTCTGGTTCAAATTACCAGACAACGAGTAAGGCCGGAAGTTAATATCAAGACCACTGAGGAAAACCCCAGTGGTAGTAATCAGGAGGTAGAAGCTCCCATAGTGCTGATAGAAAAGATCAATGATGATCTTGAACATATTTTGAAAGGTACTTCTAAGGATAAAGGGATATTTTTAAATACACATCCGTTTATTGCAGCTTACCTAACAAAAGGATTTCCATCTATACGTTCCAAATGGTTTATGGAACATAAGAAGTGGATAAAGATCCAGCCAAGAGATGCTTATACCTATCTGGAATACCATTTTAAAGATAAAGACGGAAAGGACATTACCTAAAAAAAGCGGCTTCAAAAGAAGTCGCTTTTTTTGTTTTAGTACCTTTGATAAATGGTCAAAAAACCATCATATACTCTTTCTGAAGCGACAAAAAAACTTGAATTTTTTTGCGCCTATCAGGACCGGTGTCATCAGGAAGTGTTGCTGAAATTAAAGCAAATGAGCATGATCCCGGAAGCCATAGACCATATCATGGGTCATCTGATTCAACTAGATTATCTCAACGAAGAACGCTTTGCCCGTAATTATGCCCGTGGAAAATTTAAGCAAAAACATTGGGGGCGTATCCGAATAAAACAAGAACTAAAAAAACGGAATCTTTCGCCTGTCAATATCAAAATTGCCCTTAAAGAAATAGATGATGCCTCCTATGTAAGTTCCCTGGAAACGCTGGCGAAAAAGAAACTTGCCCAATTAAAAGGGAAGGAAATTGAAGTGCAAAAAAGAAAACTTGCCGATTATCTCCTGTATCGTGGTTGGGAAAGTTCATTAGTGTATGAACAAGTTTTTACGCTTATTCCCAATTGAGAGTATCTGCAATTAGGCCATTGATTCAATATTCCTTTTTGTGCGCTCTATGGCCTGTTGATTCTTCCATTCTATCCATTGCTTTCCGCGTAAGCGCCGCATCCCATTGTCAAAGTAACGCATGAAAAGCACGTTGTATATTGCCTTGCTCAAATGAAGGGGGTTTCTTGCTACCGACCTAAGACTCATTGAAAATCCGGGTGATCTATATTTCATATAGTGCCAGTACCCCTCAGGCATATACAACACTTCTCCGTGATTTAACTGAGTTTTGTACCCGGTTGCGAATTTCAATGCAGGCCATCGTTTATAATCCGGATTAGAAAAGTCGATCGACTCGTGTGTAATAAGCGAATGTGGTATCTTATAAAGGTATTTATTTTCGGTTTGGGGAAAAAGAATACAATCCTTTGTACCAGCGAAGTGGAAATGGAAAATATTCGCCAGATCAATATCGTAATGCATAAAGGTATGTGAATCCGTTCCACCAAAAAATAACATGGGAAGGGACTTCATTATAGGTATTCCAAATTCCGGAAAGTTGAAGTCCTTTTGAAGTTCCGGAACTTCTTTCATCACATTCCAAAGAAAGATCCGGTATTTGGTAGGTTCCTTTAACAAAAGATCTACATACTCTTTCATCTTCATAGTGGCGTGCGGTTGATTAAACCCTTCTTTATGGTCTACCGGTCTGTCGTCATAAAGCGGCACCATTTTCTCCCCGGCAATTTCCTTGATGTAATCAAAATCCCATTTGGAATACGCAGGCCAATCCACTATAAACTTCTCTATGACCACAGGTTTTTGTGGCCTTAAGAAATCTCTCAGGAACTGATCTTTTGTAAGAGTAGGAACTCTTGGTATCTCAATTAACTTCAATAAGCTAGCATTTAATCAACCCCCAAAGGTATAAAATCGAAATTATCTGGTAATAAATCTTCGTGAAAGTACTTTTCCGTGGTAGACCTAAGAAGACTTTGCTTTCTGCTTGGCCAATTCATTCCTTTCAATGGTATGTCCTGGTCTGGACCATTTTGGTCGCTCACCTATCGCTTCAAATTGCGACTCCTCTTTATTGAGTGTCTTCGGTTGAGGCATTTTTTCAAAAGCCTTTTGAGGTTGCAATCCTAAAAGCCTGAACATCTCCATATCTTCATTAACATCGGGGTTTGGAGTGGTCAATAATTTGTCCCCGGCAAAAATAGAATTTGCCCCGGCAAAGAAGCATATTGCCTGTCCTTCCCGACTCATCTCTGTACGGCCGGCCGAAAGTCTTACCTGGGTTTTTGGCATTACAATACGGGTCGTTGCTACCATTCGGATCATATCCCAAATTGCGATGGGTTCCATATCTTCCATGGGGGTCCCTTCAACGGCAACCAACGCATTTATTGGTACAGACTCCGGCTGTGGATTTAATGTAGCAAGTGCCACCAGCATCCCGGCGCGGTCCTCAAGTTCTTCACCCATTCCAATGATACCTCCACTGCATACAGTAACGTTACTCTTTCTAACATTATCTATAGTGTCAAGACGATCCTGGAAGGCTCTTGTTGAGATCACATCCTTATAATAATCCTCTGATGTATCCAGATTGTGGTTGTAAGCATATAATCCTGCTTCAGCCAGGCGTTTTGCCTGGTTCTCTGTAAGCATACCTAAGGTACAACACACCTCCATATCCAGCTTATTAATAGTACGGACCATTTCCAGGACCTGATCAAATTCTGGTCCATCTTTTACATTACGCCACGCGGCGCCCATACATACCCTGGAACTACCTGAGGCCTTGGCCCTCAAAGCCTGTGCCTTTACATGAGATACGGTCATAAGATCGTTCCCTTCAATATCGGTATGATAGCGGGCAGCCTGGGGACAGTATCCGCAGTCTTCAGGACATCCCCCTGTTTTAATAGACAAAAGCGTTGAGACCTGCACAGTATTAGGATCATGATGCTCTCTGTGAATAGTGGCCGCCTTATAAAGCAGCTCCATCATGGGAAGATTATAGATATCTAGTATTTCCTCTTTGGTCCAATTATGTCTTTCTTCGTTCATACAGCTAATTTAAGGCCTTTTCAAAAATAGAGAATCCTTTGAAATAGTGACAACAATCGTTCATTATTCTATGTGATATCCTGCTTTTTTGGATGCTTTATTAAGATACTTACTGCATTACCTCCAAATCCCACGGCATTCACCATGATCCTTTGAATATCTTTGCTTTCTGCTTTTCTGTTGTTATACGGCACAGGTATAAAGATCTGTTGTTGCAACATCAGGATCGCCATTTCCAGACTCAATAATCCAGAAGCGCCGAGGGTATGCCCAGTCTTCCATTTGTTAGAAGTTAATAAGGGTAAATGTGAGCCAAATACCCTTTCAATGGCCTTATATTCTGAAAGATCTCCCTGCAGAGTTCCCGGAGCGTGCATTACTATAACGTCCACGGAACTTGGCGTAAGACTTCCCAATGCCATTTTCATAGATCTCTGAAAACAACTTGCCTCGGTAGAGATGGACACTGAATGCTCTAACAGTTCTGTGGCATATCCTACCCCTTCAATAACAGCCAGACTCCTTTCGGAAATATTTTTCGCCAAACAAGCCATCGCCGCACCTTCACCTAAGACCATGCTGTTCTTAACCTTGGACATATCCAAAGCTCTTGAAGGGTATGCTGAAGTCCCTTGAGAATAGATCTTTAATGCCTTCATCTGTGCAATTGTAAAAGACGTAAGGGGTGCTTCACTCCCGCCAACAAGAAATTTTTCGGTCATTCCACTTTGGATCCATGCTATTCCATTCAACAAGGCATGCAAGGCCGTTGAACATGTTATGGAATGAGATATCTCCGGACCCGTTGTCTGCAGATCATGTGCTACCCAAGAGGAAATGTTGCCAAGCGTGGTACTCGGAGACGCCATAGGTACTGTTCTGCCTTCAGAAATAAAATCCTGATGATAATTCTCAAATAACCCTGTAGCACCTCTGGAAGAGCCGATGTTAACCCCTATTCCTTTTTCATTTTCCCAGCCTGCTGATACCACGGCATTCCGAGCTGCATACAATGCAAATAAGACGGTATCATCTAATTTCCTGTATTCAGGGTTTGCGACACGCAGCTCATCTATTTTGCTTTTATTTTCTTCCGATAAAGGACCTACGTAGGTAGATTCTCCATTGAAAATACTCTCTTTAAGCTTATGATGATGGGAGAGGTAAGACTTCCAAACCTCTTCCTCCCCATTGCCCAGGGCAGAGAGAGAAAATATGGAAACAATAGATATAGGATTGATCAAAAATTTAAGACTTTGGCACAAAAATACTGCTTCTCATCTTCTTTCTCCACATGATGTTTGTAAATCCTTTGGTGTTGAGGTACAACCATGAGTCCGGGTTTATCCTACAAGATCTAAAGCACTCAAAATGGAGGTATAAACCTTTTGCAATTGAGGTTCAGAAATAATATAGGGAGGCAGTACGTAAATAGTATTCCCCAAAGGTCTTAAAAAAATACCCTGTTCCATAAAGTGGGAGAAAAGTTGGTCCCGCATAGTACCATATCGGTCTGTCTGGATCTTTAGGTCTAAGGCATAGATTATGCCCAACTGTCTTGTCCTTGCTACATTGGGGTGCTTCTTCACAATTTTATCGAATTGCTGATGGCTATTTACTATTCTTTTGATATCCGCCTGAATTTCCGCAGAACGCAAAAGTTTCAGGGCAGCCCGGGCAGCTGTGCATGCCAGTGGATTTGCCGTATAGGTATGCCCATGAAAAAATCCTTTAACGATCTCATCCTCGTAAAAGGCGTCATAGATCTCATTGGTACAGCTTGTTATTGCCATGGGCAATAAGCCGGCAGTAAGGGCTTTGGAGAGGCATAGTA
>JABDQS010000039.1 GCA_013042125.1 Eudoraea sp. | reverse complement strand
GATCCCAATAAAGATATAGGCGATAAGGGTTGGTTGTTTTATCTTTTTTAATAAAAAGCCAGATAACACAACGGCCAATCCCACAATACAGATCAAAGTGATGGAAGTGTGGAATGAAGAAAGGAAGATCAAACTCATTTAGTATTTCGAAATTAATTGTGTAATTAGTAAGATGTCGTTGTTTGTTACTTTAGGATTTTTAGGACAGGCCCAATGTATCCTCATCTTCGTATCGCCGCAATCTGTTCTGTACTCTTAATAATTCCTGTCTCAATTTTTCCTGGCGTTGCAGGATATTCATCACCACATCAACTCCTTCTAAATTTACGTGTAATTCCCGATGGATCCTCAGGATCTTTTCAACATGGTGAAGTGCATCCAGGTGTACGTGTTTGCTGCCTTTATAGACTGTAAATTCGATCAAACCAATCTCACCCATTTCTTCAAAGAAAGAGAGTTCAAGACGATATTGTTCACATAGTGTACCAATTGAAATAAGATCTTGTTCTTCCATAACTAACGTAATTTAGCGAGTTCTTCGAATAATTGTTTCTCTTTGGCGCTTAGCTTAGACGGTATCTTTAAGTTATAGGTAATGTACAGATCGCCGTATTGGCCCTCCTTTTTGTAAACCGGAAAGCCTTTTCCCTTGAGTTTTACCTGAGTGCCATTAGGGGTTTCGGGTTTCACCTTGAGTTTTGCCTTTCCATCGAAAGTGTCTACCGTGATCTCCCCACCAAGTAGCGCGGTATAGAGATCCAGGTCCACGGAGGTGTATAGATTATTCTGATCCCTTCTGAACCTGGTAGAATTAATAATTGAGAACTGAATGTTGAGATCTCCCCTGGGTCCACCATTAATGCCTTCGGCCCCGTGTTTCTTTATTTTAATAACCTGACCGTTTCGCACCCCTGCAGGGATGGTAAGCCGTATGTTCTTTCCATTTACGGTAAGGGTTCTTTTATGGGTCCGGTAAACATCCTCCAGGCTTAGTTCCAGTTCAGCATTAAAATCCTGTCCGCGGAATTGCATGCTGCGGCCTCTTCTTCCCTGACCACCGAACATGGAACTGAAAAAGTCTGAAAAATCCTCTTCAGAACCACTGCCGAAAGGAGTCTGCTGTCTTTGGCTATATTGCTGTTGTTGTTTTGCTTTTTCAAAAGCCTCGGCATGTTTCCAGTCCTTGCCGTACTCATCGTACTTTTTCCTGTTCTCAGGATTACTCAGAACCTCATTCGCTTCATTGATCTCCTTGAATTTTTTTTCAGCCTCCTTATCTCCCGGATTAACATCGGGATGAAATTTACGCGCCAATTTTCGGTAGGCTTTTTTGATCTCGTCCTTGGTGGCCTTTTTGGAGATGCCGAGGATCTTATAATAATCTATAAATGTCATGCGAATGCTCTAATTAATGGAAGTGAGACATGTTTTTATTCTCAAAAAAAAATTATGAAATGCTGTGATCCTGAACCCACATTTTATTTCTCTGGTTTATACACCACCTTGCAATGTTCACAAACCTGTCCTTCAACATGGGGATGTAAAGCGATACCGGCTAAATGTTTATTGGCATAGTCCTGAACCCATCCAATATTCGGGTTATGGGTCTTTACATCTGCATCGTAGTTTTTATACGCTTCGTAGAACTTACCACTGTATTCCTGGGTGCCCCAGCAATTGGGACACATTCCTGCGGGAGTCTCCTGGGTGCCCATTTTGTCCTTCTTTTTCAATAATTCGAGTAATGACTTTGCTAATTTCATAGGCGTAGATTTATTCCTTTTGGCGTAAAAGAGATCTTAATTGTAGTTGCCTTTAGGATTAGTAGAATAATTACTTGAAGGTCGGAATTTTAACAACAACATTCAAGTACAACTCCTAATTGTTTTAAAGAATTTTATGGAATTTTGAAGTGTGAAAGATTTTAGGGGGAAATATTTAGGGAGTCAATTAAAACCAGATAGTTCAATCAATTTTTGTTGATTGGGATAGTACTTGTACATTTGAAAGATGCAACTAGACCTGTTCACTATAACTACCATACTGGTATTTTTATCTGCCCTGTTTGGCTATATCAATGTTCGTTTTTTGAAGCTGCCAAATACCATCGGGTTGATGGTCATCACCATCTTTTTTACCCTCTGCGTATTTGCCCTGAGCTATATAGACCCTACCTTGTTGAATGCCGAACGTTATATTTTGTCTCAGATCGATTTTAAAACGGTCCTGTTGGATGTTATGCTGAGTTTTCTTCTGTTTGCAGGAGCCTTGCATACTGATTTTGAATCACTTAAAAAGCATCGTGGACCTATCATCAGCTTTGCCACCCTTGGGGTTCTTACATCTACCTTTTTAGTGGGATCGCTTATGTATTATGGTCTTTTACTACTGGATATGAAAATTCCGTTTATCCAATGTCTTCTTTTCGGAGCGCTTATTTCACCTACCGATCCCATAGCAGTTTTGGGCATCCTAAAATCGGCCGGAGTTCCAAAAAAACTTGAAACCAAGATCGTTGGCGAATCGCTTTTTAATGATGGAGTAGGGGTTGTGATCTTTCTGACCATCTTTCAAATTGCTTCTCCTTCAAACGATACTGTCTCAGTTGTGGAAGTACTGGAGTTATTTGGTGTGGAAGTTTTTGGTGGCCTTGTACTTGGTTTTTTACTGGGTTGGGTTACCTATCGGCTAATGCGCACCATAGACGATTATGATATTGAGGTGATCATTACCTTGGCCACCGTTATGACGGGAACGGTGATAGCTCATTATTTACATGTATCGGCACCACTGGCTATGGTTGTAGCAGGGTTGTTTATTGGTAATGACAAAATGCGGGATAGTGCAATGTCTGAAAATACCGTTATTTATGTGGATAAATTCTGGGAGCTGATAGATATTCTCCTTAATACCCTTTTATTCGTTTTGCTGGGTATGGAGATCCTGGTGCTAACCTATTCATTGGACTATGTTCTGGCAGGCTTATTGGCAATACCCATTGTACTGCTGTGCAGATATATTTCTCTCCTGATGCCAATTTCGTTTTTTAAGAAGAAACTAGATTTTGTTCCAAGGACCAATTTGATCATGACATGGGGAGGACTTAGAGGTGCCATCTCCATAGCGTTAGCTTTAGGTCTTACCGAAGCTATGAATCGGGATCTTTTTCTGGTTGTGACCTATGTGGTGGTAGTATTCTCTATCATCTTCCAGGGATTAACCGTTGGGAAATTGGTTAAAAAGGTATCCGCTACCTGATCATGGCAAAATTTCATCTACTGTCATTAATAAGCCGACTGTCTGCTACGCCATTTCTTCATGGTCGTTTTATAAGGCGTAAAGCCTCGCGTTTACTCAGGGAATCCAAAGAAGTGTTAGCTGCAAATTGGAGTACCCACTCCTTGTTGGTCTTGCCGTATTCCCTCAACACCCAACCAATGGCTTTATTGATAAAGAATTCTTTGGATCCCAGCAGACTTTTGATCGTTTTGGCAAGGAATTCTGTGTTCAGGTTCTCTTTGTATTTTAATTGAAACAACACCGTGGAACGTTGTAACCAAATATTATCACTGGCCATCCATCTTGTAGTCACCTCATTTATTTTATGCGGGAAGGTTTTAAAATATACACCCACAAGGGTAGCTGCAATAAAATCTACGGTATCCCACCACGACTTATGTGTGATCATATGCTCATAAAGTATAATATCATCTTCTTCAAAGTTCTTTATGTATTTCCGGGCCAATTCCTGAGCTACGTACTGATGTTCTCTTTGAGGAAGACCCCATAGAATTTTTACCAGCTGATGTAATTCCTGTTTGGGAGGCAATATATCCTTTTTAAATAATTCTCGCTGGATACGTCTTCTAACGGGTGTCTTGACACCGTAAAAGTCGAATTGATTGCGCATATAGGCTTTCTGCCCTTCCGCAATAGAGTCGTTAGCCTCCTTCTTAAATTGGGCTTCTAAAGTATTTAAAAAATTGTGCATCATCCGAGATATAATGGTTTAAGGGTCTAGTATAGCAACACTAAAAGTAACTATTTCTGGCGATGCTAAATTTGAGGAAATTTGATAAGCCGTTTTTTCGTTCCTTTTTTCTAATTTTACCAAAAATAAACCAATGGCCACCAACCAATACTGCAAGAATTGCGATACCCAAGTTGAACCCTCCTTCAGGTATTGTCCTAAATGTGGTCAGGAAACCGCAGACAATCTAACTTTTGGTGTTCTCTTCAGTAAAACAATAAGCGACTACTTTTCAGTGGATGCACGATTCTTCAGAAGTTTTATCCCTCTTATGTTAAAGCCGGGAATTCTTGCAAGACGGTTTGTAGATGGGAAACGCCTGAAATATCTGCACCCTGCACAATTCTATCTGTTTATTTCGGTTCTATTCTTCTTCCTTTTCTCATTCAGCATTCGGAAGGCAGATGATGAAATGACCCAGGCCTTTCAAAAAGGCTTTGAAAATGAGATCCCGGTAGATTCAGTAAAAGTTTCTGAGGAAGATTCTGTTAAGATTGAAGAAGCCAGAAAAATGCTGAAAAAGAATCAAAAAATGATAGGTATGTCTGACGAGGATATGCATACCATCGATTCTGTGATTGCCAATACATCTAAGAATCCTGCTAATGTAGATACCGGAATGAACTTCGATTTTGGTAAAAAGGAATTAGATTCTCTTATAACCGCCGATGCTCCCAAGGAGGAGAAATTAAAGGCTATGGGGATGAAAGAGGACGAAAGCGGGCTAAACAAAAGGATTTACGAACAAGTGTTGAAACTATATGAGCAAAAGGGAGGAGGGATCTTACAAACCCTTTTTGATACAATTCCTATTGCAATGTTCCTTTTAATGCCGCTATTTGCCATACTTTTAAAGATATTTTACTGGAAAAGAGGCAATTTTGCCCATCATATGGTTTTCAGTTTTTATTTCTTCACCTTTCTTTTTACCTCTTTCTGCCTTATTATTCTCGCCAATAAGCTCTTCGACGTGCCCGTATGGCTCGAAGTACTCATTAGCTTCTCTTACTTGCTATATCTTATGCTGGCACTTCGAAATTTCTACAGAAGTAGTTGGCTGGGTGCTTTTTTTAAGACCGGTCTGATCTCGTTCGCATATATGCTCTTAATACTTCCTGTAGCTTTTGTAGGAATTGTATTTATGGCATTTATGCTGTACTAGGCAAGTACCTATTTTTCAAAATAAAGGTAAATATAGATAGCAGCTCCAAATGGCGCAGCATCTGTGGAGACCAATTGCCAGCCATCTCTGCTAAATTTATCCAGCTTTTCCTGAATGCCCTTTTGCGAAGCCTCCATGATATGATTTTTACCGGCAAATACCTTCGAGTAGTAAATAAGTGTCTCAACCTAATAGTGTTTCATAATAAAAAATCATTTAATTGATCATAAACAGGGCATTGGCAAAAAAGAGTTTTCCATTTTCCCAAAACCCACGAAACAACGGATTATCTACCATATATATTACCTGGCCGCGCCGGTAATTCTCCACCCCAAAGACCATGCTAGTTGCGATGGTTTTCTGAGCTTCGCTTCCGGCAAAACCCGCAACCGGTTTGGTGTTATTCTCAATATACGCCACCGTTCCGGATTCGAGATACTCAAAACTATCATTGCCCAGTTTCAGGGTAAAATAGGTATCGCCATAACCAAATGCCAAAGGATGTGTGGGATCTACCCTGGTCTTAAAGATGGCCCCGGTAATTGCCTGTTTCATTCGTTCACGTTGTTCATTCTCATAAGGATCAACCTCCAGATTTGTGCTGTCTCTCTTGCGCTCCTTGGGCTTTATGCCAAATCCTTCTTTCCCTTCAATGGCATCAATTGCATTACCCATGGCAATGAGACGGCCTCCGGCTGAAACCCAATCCTTGACGCTTTCTAACATGGTCTTGTCCATAAAACTCCGATAGCCCCTGCCATCCGGTAAGATAAGAATGTCATACTCGCTCAGATCTGTTCGTTCAATATAATCTGCATCCAATACAGTTATCGGATAGTGTAATTGCTGTTCAAAGAAATGCCAGATCTCACCAAATCGCAGGGTAGAAGTGGGCTCTCCCGAAAGAACAGCTACTTTAACCGGCTTGACAACCCCTACATAACTCGATCCAAAATCCTTGCCTTTATCTACAAAGCCTGTAGCAGTTGGTGCAAGGCTTTTTGAATATTTTTCTGCGACAGACCTTAAGGTTGAGATAAAGGCTGAATGATTTTTGTTATCGGAAGCCGTGATGATCAAACTTCCCCTTTTGTGATTTCTTCCTTCTGATGTAAACGGTTTTTCAGCGCGTCGTACTCTTATTTTATGTACCAAAAGATCGGCCAGGAATCGTGCATCATTCATGCTGTTCCAATCGGTAATGAATGCATAACTATCAGCGGCAGCCATTGGAATTGCCTGTTTTTTGCTGTCAGGTACTGCCTGTACTACATTATTTGAGGCCAAGGCGTCAAGTCCATAGGCGTAAGGTAAAGACCAGGCAGTGATATCATAGGTAAGGGAATCACTGAGCTTCGCATCTGGTTCGAACAATACCTTCACAAGCGTTCCTTTTTTCTGATTGGTAGATATTATCAGACTGTTTTCTGATGTTTGTATTGTACCATTGGTTCCTGCAGTATAGTTAAAACCTTTTGCTACTCCTTTTTTACCCCAGCCATATTCTATCTCATGTTTTTCTAGTAAGCTGGTAAGCGCCCGTTGTTTGTCAATATCCCCATTTAAGACATAGCTTTTGTACTTATAATTTTTAGGTTGATAGAATTTCTGAAACTCCTGATTAAGCCTGTCAACGTTCTGGGAGGCTACCTCAATGGTAGATAGGCCGGTAGTTCTGTGATGGTCTAATCTGTCTTTTAACGAAAGTGTATCCCCAATACCGGTAATTACCCCAAGACCGGCACGGCCACTGCCTCCTTGCTCATAGGTCATTCCTATAGCCCCATTATAGGTGGGATAGGTGTCACCGTAACTGGGATAAAACAGGTCAAAACGCTCCTTTGTAAAATAGAACCAGCCGTTTGCATCGAAGTATTTAGCGTGATTTCTCCCAAGGGTCTCCTGAAAAGAACGCTGAAAAGGAGTGATCACCTCATGAAAAGGTTCTGCAGAGGGAGCAAAGAAATAAGGATTATTCAGCCCTTGTTCATGAAAATCTACATGAATATGTGGCAACCATTGATTATACATTGGTAATCGCTGCTGACTCTCCACCTGTGTTAACCATGCCCAATCCCTGTTCAGATCGAACATATAGTGATTTGCGCGCCCACTTAACCAGCCTTCATGATGTTCCTTACTATCGGGATTTATCTGGTTTGGGGTATTTTTATATTGATTATACCAATTAACATAGCGGTCGCGCCCGTCCGGATTAATACAAGGATCCATGATAACAACCGTATTTTCCAGATAGGCCTGTTTTGAGGTCAATAATTCATAGATGGTCTGCATGGAGGCTTCTGTACTTACGCTTTCATTGCCATGCACATTATAACTGAGCCAGACTATAGCTTTTGAAGCATTACTGATCCCTTCCGTACTTTTTAAATGTGCGGTGCGGATGGCTTCCAGATTCGCAATATTCTCAGCAGAAGAGACGTAGGCCAATAATAATGGTCTCCGTTCATTGGTCTTACCGTACATCTGCAGTTGCACTCTATCCGAAGCTGCGGATGCCAGATATTGGTAATAATCCACTACCTCATGATGCCTGGTAAACTGTGTTCCTATTTCGTAACCCAGAAATTCTGAGGGCGATTTAATGGATTGTGACCACGTCATTAACGGAAGAAGGAATGCAAGTAAAACAGCGAATTTTTTCATATAACAAAAGGTATTAGAGCAAAGTTTCAAAGCTAAGGATTAAAATTGAAAAGTAGTTGGTTACTACGATACTGCTCAACGACAAAAATGAGCGCGTAATCTTAATTATATCCACTACGATAATTTTCCTATACTAACTGCTCTGATTTGTAGTTGGCACAACTTAACGTATTTTTGGGAAATGAAAAGGCACAGAAATGTATCTTTGAGAGCCAACAAAAGAGCAGTATGCAGCTAGAAGGAATTCCTTTTAAAGAAACAGGCTATTTTTCAGAGATCATCTGTGATTACCTGGATGAAGCTCCTCAACTTAAACCGTTTTACAACAGATTCTCTTCCTTAAAGTCATTTAAAGCTCAGATTGCCGAAAAGCAGGATAGTTTTTCGGATGAAACCAGGAAAGTCCTTGCCTCTGCACTGTTAAAGCAATACCAAGAAATTGCTACTTCTGCCAAAACGAAGAAGCATCTTTCCATGCTGAGAGAGCCCAATACTTTTACAGTGGTCACCGGGCATCAATTGAATTTATTTACCGGACCCTTGTATTTTCTTTATAAGATCATTAGTACGATAAACCTCACTTCAGAGCTAAGTAAGGCTTATCCGGAACAACATTTTGTTCCTGTTTATTGGATGGCTACAGAAGATCATGATTTTGATGAGATCAATTACTTTAATTTTAAGGGAAAGAAAATACATTGGAACAAAAATGCCTCCGGAGCTGTTGGAAAATTATCTACAGAGGGATTAGAGGCTGTATTTGAGCTGTTTTCTCAGGAACTGGGACCGGGAACACGTGCCGCAAAACTGAAAGCGTTGTTTAGCAATGCTTATTTAAAACACAATACCTTAACTGCCGCCACCAGATATCTGGCCAATGAACTTTTCGGGACCGAGGGTCTGGTCATTATAGATGGAGATGACAAAGCACTAAAGCAATGTTTAATTCCTCATATTAAGCAGGATGTATTTCAAAACACAGCTTTTAAAAAGGTCTCAGAAACCATATCTG
>JABDQS010000038.1 GCA_013042125.1 Eudoraea sp. | reverse complement strand
CATAAAAGATAAGTATCCAGATAAAACAGTTTTATATATATCTTCAGAGAAATTTACTCAACAATTTATAGATTCTGTAAAATCTAATACAAGAAATGACTTTATTCATTTCTATCAAATGATTGATGTTTTAATTATAGATGATGTTCAGTTCTTATCTGGTAAAGCTGGTACACAAGACGTTTTCTTCCATATTTTTAATCACTTACATCAAAATGGCAAGCAAGTAATATTAACTTCAGATAAAGCACCTGTAGATATGCAAGATATTGAACAGCGTTTATTATCTCGTTTTAAATGGGGGTTATCTGCCGAATTGCAAAATCCTGATTACGAAACAAGAATATCTATCCTAAAGAACAAATTGTACAGGGATGGGGTAGAGATGCCCGATGATATCATTGAATATGTCGCAAAGCACATCAAGACAAACATTCGGGAATTGGAAGGGGCCATTATTTCACTAATAGCTCAATCTTCCTTTAACAAACGCGAAGTAACACTGGAACTGGCACAGCAGGTGGTTGAAAAATTCGTGAAGAACACCAAACGTGAGGTTTCTATTGATTATATACAAAAAGTGGTCTCTGATTATTTTGAAATGGACGTTGCCACACTTCAATCCAAGACAAGGAAACGTCATATTGTACAAGCCAGACAGTTGGCTATGTTCTTCGCCAAAAAATTTACAAAGGCCTCATTGGCCAGTATTGGCTCTCAGATCGGAAAACGAGACCACGCCACAGTACTTCACGCCTGCAAGACGGTAGACAATCTGGCTGAAACAGATAAACAATTCAGGAAGTACATCGAAGACCTAACAAAGAAATTTTCCTAAAGTTCCTATGAAAATAAAGGTGTTAATGGTATGTCTGGGAAATATTTGCAGATCTCCATTAGCGGAAGGCATTCTTCGTTCCAAGGTAGATCCATCCAGGATATTAATAGATTCTGCAGGTACTGCCGGATATCACGTAGGGAGTGCCCCGGATCCCCGTTCTATAGAAGTTGCCAAAGAGCATCATATTGATATAAGCGGGCAACGGTGTCGTAAATTTCAAATGGAGGATTTCCATTCCTTTGATCACATTTTTGTGATGGACAGGGAAAATTTTGGCAATGTCTGTTCATTAGCTCCATCGGAAGATCACAAGAAGAAAGTTAGGCTATTATTGGAAGGAACGGATTCTAATTACACCGAAGTTCCAGATCCGTATTATGGAGGGAAACACGGTTTTCAGGAAGTTTATCACCTGATAGACAAGGCATGTGATATGTTGATAAAAGATATATTGACTTAAAAAGACCTGAAAAATGAAAACAAAGGAAATGAGCAGAGGAAAATTATATCTTATTCCCACTACCTTGGGGGAAACGGAGCCACTGGAAGTACTGCCTATTTCAATAAAACAGGCCATTGAGACGATTGATCACTATATAGTTGAAAATGAAAAATCTGCCCGGCATTTTATTAAAAAGATACTTCCACGCAAATCTCAACCAGATCTGCATATTGAACAACTTAATAAATTCACAGAACCGGACAGGATACCCGCCTTTTTAGATCCGTGTTTAAATGGCCAGAACATTGGGGTGTTATCTGAAGCTGGTTGCCCCGGGGTAGCGGATCCCGGTGCTGATGTGGTACTACTCGCTCATGAAAAAGGAATTCAAGTGGTCCCCTTGGTTGGCCCTTCATCCATTCTACTGGCTTTAATGGCCAGCGGCCTTAACGGTCAGAATTTCACCTTCAACGGATATCTACCTATAGAAGCAAGTGAGCGAAAAAGAAGTTTAAAAATGTTGGAACGACTTTCTAAGGAAAAGAATCAAACCCAACTATTTATTGAGACCCCTTACAGGAATGATAAATTATTTCAGGATGTTATTAAACATCTTTCCCCATCCACCAAACTTTGTTTAGCTGTTGATATAACACTTCCCACCGAATTTATCAAAACCAAGCCCATAAGTGAATGGTGCAATGAAAGCCCCGTACTTCATAAAAGACCTGCCATTTTTCTGATACTGGCATAAAAAAACCCCGAATTTTCATCGGGGTCATCTAAAATTTTCGTTATGATTTAATCTTGGGATTCCTCCTGGCAATAATAGTAGAGACATCATAGCCTGCGAATAACTTCAGGTAATGCGACATACTTGTTCCGTAAGCATCCTGCACATCTAATTGGCCATACGAACGTAAGAATTTCCGTATATTTCCGGGACCCGCAAGGTGCGCAGCCGCTAATATCCCCGATTCGGAGATCTCAATTCCCCGCATCCGCTTACCAACAAACCTGTGAATATCTCTCCTCAGGATCCATTTATTTCTAGCTAAATTGGTTCTAAATACCTTTTCTTGTAAGGTGGGATCGTTCAGGAATTTTGTGGCATTGTATACACCCATTAATTGAAGCGTACCTATACCGAACTGATACTTACCGAGATAACCCAGTGTATTTATGGTAAAATAGTCACCTTGAGATTCTTTAAAGGCAAGAGCCTCTTTAAACCCCACAAAGGAACTACCCACAAAGGGCGGTATCACCATGGTTGCAGACATAATGGTTCTGTCTTTGGGAAACAAAACCGGCGTAGGTTCTTTAACTAGCAATGCTTCAGGAACTTGAACCATCTTGTTGGCAGTAGTTCCAAAACTTGCTAAAATTAAAATCATGATAAGAGGACAGAATAGACTAATCCACTTTCTCATAACTGTGTTTTCTTAAGACTTACAATCCAAAAAGGGTTTTGCTTAAATTTCACCTTTCAAAGATATGGCAGCTTTTTTCTTACAGCCTTATGATATGACAAGAATTATGATACTTTTAGTATTAACGGATATTAATAATCGATAAAGTGCCTACCTGTTAATATTTTGGCTGTTTATCCATCGGATGTATTGCGCCTTATTTCGGTTGTGTTGTTGGAGGTTTTTGGCAAATTTATGATAGCCAAAGTTTTCAACATTCGCAACGAAATAAAAATAATCATGATCCTCAGCATTTAAAACCGCATCTATAGAAGAAATATCGGGCATGGTGATAGGTCCCGGAGGTAAACCGGCATATTTATAGGTATTGTAAGGAGAGTCGATGGTTAGATCCCTGTAAAGGACTCTTCGAATGATAGTATCATAATTATTCAGTTTTCGCTTAAGGGCAAAAATAACGGTGGGATCTGCTTGTAACGGCATCCCTTTTTGTAATCGGTTGAGATAGACCCCTGCCACTCTGGGCCGCTCGTCTATTTTTGCACTCTCTTTCTGTACTATAGCTGCCAGGGCAGTTACCTGCTTAGGACTTAGCCCTTTAGAACTTGCTTTTAACCGTCTATCTTCATTCCAGAAACGTTGGTGTTCCTTAACCATTCGGTCCCTGAAATCTATGGCAGAAGAGTTCCAAAAGAATTCATAACTATTTGGAATATAAAGCCCAAGACTTGTTTCAAGGTTGGCATCCTGTTCTTTTAAAAAGTTTGTGTCCTGAAAAGCTTTTAGTAGTGAAATGCTATCAGCTTCAATCTGTTGCGCCACCCTACCGGCCAGAGCTTCAAGCGTTTCCTGATTGTTAAATGATACCTTTACAGGCGTATTAGCACTGCGCAATGTATTTATGATCTCATTATTGTTCATTCCGTTAAGAAGAACGTATTTGCCTCCTTTTATGCGCTCGCTGTATTGTTTTCGTTGAGCCACTGCCTCAAATGACCCAAAATCTTTAAGCAAAGGAGTTAACATTTCTTCAAGGTTTGCCATGTTGGCATTAGTGGGGATATAAACAAAGGCCTCTTTATTTTGAAACGCCGTATTTGGTGCAAAAAATGCCGAATATACATAGTAAACAAAGAACCCTCCTATGAGTAATCCCAGAAGTAATACTGCGAGAATAATTTTTCTTAGATACATGACGGA
>JABDQS010000033.1 GCA_013042125.1 Eudoraea sp. | reverse complement strand
TTCCAACCCCGTCTGGAAAAACAAGCCGTATTTAAAAAATTGATAGATTTTGTAGAAGGAAATCTGGAGAAGAATCAGCAATTCGATTATCAGACGGTATCCGACTCATTTTACAACACTATTGAAGGATATGTATTAGTGGATCATCAGGATACCTTTAGCCTTTCCTCGCGTTATGCGCCAGAAAATAAATTGCCATTTGAAATGATCCTGAATGAACATATGTATCTACTTAAAAAGACTGTCAAAACATAAGCTATGAATATACACTTGTCTGAAATTGAACCAAAGGAGATTATGCCGGGCTACCATGGTAAGCTGGTACATGGAGAAACCATGACCCTGGCGTTCTGGGATGTTAAAGAGGGAGCTGCAGTACCGGAACATTTCCATGTGAATGAACAGATTATGCATGTTTTGGAAGGTACGTTTGAATTTACTGTTGCCGGTGTAACCAGGGTATACTTGCCGGGAGAACTTGTTATTATTCCATCGAATACACCACATAGCGGTAAAGCTTTAACGGCTTGCAAACTCATGGATGTTTTTAGTCCGGTAAGAGAAGCCTATAAATAAAGATTCTTATGTTATTATCACTCAAAGGAAAAAACGCCCTCGTAGGCGGCAGTAGCAGGGGTATTGGTCTCGCTATTGCCAGGCAACTGGCAGAAAGTGGCGCTAGTGTCACTATCATGGCTCGCAGTGAGGATACGTTAAAGAATATCGTTGATCAATTATCTCGCAACCTGGATGAACAAAGTCATCAGTATTTAGTGGTTGACTTTTCAAATTTTGAGGACTACAAAAAGATCATTGAAGAATATTTCAACACGCAGAAGGTAGATATACTTGTCAATAATACACAGGGGCCTGCCGCAGGGACACCTATGGAAAAAGGAATAGCCGATTATCAGCAAGCCTTTGATGTCTTGTTTAAATCTGTGGTGTACACCACTAAATTGGCCTTAGCGCATATGAAAACAAAAAAATGGGGGCGAATTATAAATGTCGCCTCTGTTTCTGTTAAGGAACCTCTTTCGTACCTGGTACTATCTAATACCATCAGAGCGGCGGTGGTAGCCTGGGCCAAAAGCCTTGCCACCGAAGTGGGCCCATATAATATTACCGTAAACAGCATTCTTACGGGCTATTTCGATACCGAAAGGCTGTCTGAGCTCAACCAGAAAAAAGCAGAACAACAAAAGATACCTGTCTCAGAAGTAAAAGATCATATGCAGGAGCTGGTGCCGTTAAAACGGCTGGGGAAACCTGTGGAATATGGATATTTAGTGGCTTTCCTATCCTCTGAACAAGCGGCCTATATTACGGGTGCCAATATCCCCATTGACGGGGGTTTATTGAGATCAATATAAGGAGAAAACAATCACTTTATTGGTCAATGAGTATCTGAAACCCTTATTTTCCAGGGGGGTATTTCTTCATGACCTTTCCTACGATCTCATTTAATATTTTTTCTCTGGTGCCTGGAGAGGCATTTTCCCTGTAGTTACTTGTGGTAACTGCTTGCCAAAATAATGCGTCTTTCTGACTATCAATAAAATCGAAAATGATCTCGCGTTCCCTGTTGGGTGATCCAAGAGGTACCCCAATTGAAACACCACCGCTAACATTTCTACCACCACTCCCTACTCCAATTCCAACTGAATTGTTCTGAGGCAGTTGAAATTCACGAGATTCTATATTGATCAAAAAATCTGGTTCCTCAGAAGATTGAATTCCCTTTGATAGCAAAACAGAATCCAAAGCTCTTAATAAACGTTTCGTATCCAAATCACTTAGACCTGTTTGCATATCAGAATAATAATTATAGGTTCTGTAGTTTGAAAAGTCGGCATTGGTATCATAATCATAGTCTACCCGCAAACCACTGCAGGAAGCAAACAGCAAGCACAAAAACATCATCTGGTTTCTCATATCAATAGATACAGGGGCGATGAATTCCTTTCTCTTTTTAAAAAGAACAGATTACACAGCTTACTCTAAAATACGGAAAAATGAATTTTTAAGGGAGGGAAACGAGTATTAATCGTTTAAGAGAGACCACAATCTGTCCTTGAGTTCCTGCAATCCGTATTGGGAAACAGAGGACATAAAGAGGAAAGGAATGTCTCCAAGATCTTTTTGTACTTCTTTCCTCATTTCATCCATTAATTCTTCGTCTAACATATCTGCTTTCGAAATAGCAACAAGTCTGTTCTTATCCAGCAATTCAGGATTGTATTTACGAAGTTCATTAAGTAAGATCTCATATTCCTGAGAAACATCAATACTATCTGCGGGAATAAGGAATAGTAGAATTGAATTTCGTTCTATATGACGAAGGAAGTAATGACCAAGTCCTTTACCTTCAGCTGCACCCTCAATGATCCCCGGTATATCTGCCATAACAAAACTCTTAAAA
>JABDQS010000026.1 GCA_013042125.1 Eudoraea sp. | reverse complement strand
TTTTAATATACTTCAGATCGTCCGGTATCTCTTGATGATAAGAAGAGCCATGGAACAAATAGTATGCCTCTTCATTGGCATAGGTAGCAGAGTTATGTGCAAGGATCTCGCCGGCTCCTTCTTTTGCCTCTACTATGCAGGCCCCTGCGCCATCGGAATAGATCATAGAGTCGCGATCATGCGGATCTACAACTCTGGAAAGTGTTTCCGCTCCAATGACCAGACATTTTTTAGCTATACCACTTTTTATAAATGCAAACGCCTGTATGACTCCTTCGATCCAGCCGGGACAGCCAAACAATATATCGTAAGCTACGCATTTGGGATTTTTTATTTGAAGGTGGTTTTTTACTCGCGTCGCAAGACTGGGCAGGGTATTACCTTGTGTCATCCCAAAGGAAATATCCCCAAAATTGTGAGCAAATATGATATAATCCAGATCCTCGGCATTGATATTCGCATCCTCAATAGCGTTTTGAGCTGCTAAAAATGCCAGGTCGGAAGTATTGAATTCTTTTTTGGCGTAACGTCTTTCGTTTATACCGGTAATTGCTTTGAATTTCTCAATGATCACCGTATTCGAATGGGGAATAACAGAGCCATCGCTATTTAAGAATTGATTCTCCTCAAATGCTTTATTGGGGACCAGGATCTGAGGTATATAAGATCCCGTACCGGTAATTGCCACACTCATAATCTACTAGTTAGTTTGTAGAGGAAATTTAAAAAAAGCCTATTATAAAAAGAAATAATTTTCATTGCAAATACGATGTTCAATGGTACATTGAATACATTGAAAATGCTTCGAAACTTCAGATATGATCATAAATAATTGATTAAGAGTCAATTACTCAGCCTCAGCATAAGCTTCAATAGGAGTGCAGGTACAAATTAGATTACGATCGCCATAAGCTTCGTCAACACGCCTGATACTAGGCCAAAACTTATTTTCTGAAACATAGGCAAGCGGGAATGCCGCCTTCTCTCTTGAGTACCCAAATGACCAGGAATCACTTGTCACCATTCGTAAAGTGTGCGGCGCGTTTTTCAATACATTATTCCCATCTTCAGCATTTGCCTCATCTATTTCATGACGAATGGAGATCATGGCATCACAGAAGCGATCTAATTCTGCTAAACCTTCACTTTCCGTAGGCTCTATCATCATAGTTCCCGCAACGGGAAATGATACCGTAGGTGCATGAAAGCCGTAATCCATAAGTCGTTTTGCAATATCGGTTACTTCAATATCATTCTTCTTAAAAGGCCTGCAATCAATGATCATTTCATGGGCTGCTCTGCCTTTTTCACCCGTGTATAAAACTTCGTATTTACCCTCTAAACGCTGCTTTATATAATTGGCGTTAAGAATGGCAATTTCTGTAGCTTTTCTCAAACCATGGGCGCCTAACATTTTTATATACCCATAAGAGATCAGGCAGGCAAGAGCACTTCCCCAGGGTGCAGCACTTATTGCGGTGATGGCCTTATCGCCTCCTGTTCTTACGATAGGATTGCCGGGCAGAAATGGAGCTAATTGCTTAGCAACACAAATAGGACCTACTCCCGGGCCACCTCCGCCGTGAGGGATAGCGAAAGTTTTATGTAAATTGAGGTGACAAACGTCTGCTCCGATAATAGCCGGATTGGTTAGACCTACTTGTGCATTCATATTGGCACCATCCATATAAACCTGTCCTCCATGATCATGGATCAACTGGGTTATCTGGCGTATGGAAGACTCAAAAACACCATGGGTGGAAGGATAGGTTACCATTAAAGCAGCAAGATTTTCTGAGTGAAGTAAAACTTTTTCCTCAAGGTCTGTCACATCTATATTACCTTTTTCATCTGTTTTGGTTACTATTACCTTCATCCCTGCCATAACTGCAGAAGCCGGATTTGTTCCGTGAGCGGATGCGGGAATTATACAAATATTTCTCTGTGAATCTCCTCTGGACTCATGGTATGCTCTAATGGTCATTAAGCCGGCGTATTCTCCCTGAGCACCCGAATTTGGCTGTAAGGAGGTTGCTTCAAATCCTGTTATTATGCTTAATTCATTCGCCAGATCTTCCAGGATCTGTTGATATCCTTTTGCCTGGTCAATGGGTACAAAGGGGTGAATATTACCCCATTCCGGCATACTCAAGGGTAGCATTTCAGTGGCGGCATTGAGCTTCATTGTACAAGAACCCAGTGAGATCATAGAATGATTAAGGGCCAGGTCCTTGCGCTCTAATTTTTTAAGGTAGCGCATCAATTGCGTTTCAGAATGATAGGAATTGAACACCTCATGTGTTAAGAAATCCGACTTCCTCTGGAGGACTTCCGGTAGTATGGTTGTACTTTTTTGATCCCCTAATTCAGGGGAGCCTTTTCCTAAGGCCTTTGCGAAAATCTCAAGAATTTCTGTTAGTTGTTCCTGGCTAGTAGTTTCATTCAAAGAAATTGCAATTGTCTCGCTATCCGTATAAAGGAAGTTTACTCTGTACTTTTCGGCAACCGGCCTAATTTTGGCGGCTTCTGCCTTAACAAGTAAAGTGTCAAAGTAAGCAGAATTCACCTGATAGATCCCCATTTTTTCCAGACCATCAACTAAGGCCATGGTCTTGGAGTGCACATTTTCAGCAATATATCGTAAACCATTGGGCCCGTGATAAACGGCATACGCACCTGCCATTACTGCTAATAACACCTGAGCTGTGCAAATGTTGGAAGTGGCTTTATCCCTTTTTATATGTTGTTCCCTTGTCTGTAGGGCCATTCTAAGTG
>JABDQS010000024.1 GCA_013042125.1 Eudoraea sp. | reverse complement strand
GTATAGATGCCTGCCCAACACAGGCAATTGTGCAGCCCTATGTAGTAGATGGCAGCAAGTGCATATCATATCTTACCATAGAATTAAAGAATGAGATCCCTGCATCCTTTCGGGGTCAAATGGATGATTGGATCTTTGGCTGCGATGTGTGCCAGGATGTGTGTCCCTGGAACCGTTTCTCGAAATCGCACCAAACTCCTCTCTTCGATCCTGAACCGGAATTACTCTCCATGAGTAAAAAGGAGTGGGAAGAGATCACGGAAGATGTTTTTAAAAAGGTATTCAAAGGCTCTGCAGTAAAACGCACAAAGTTTGCCGGGTTAAAACGAAATATCAAATTTCTCGAATAATTCTACCGTTACTATATCGATTTCGTTCCAAAAAGCTCAACTTTATAAATAAGATCTTATTAAGAATAATGATAAAACCCTATATTGAGAGGTTATTAATCGAGTTATTTTAATATACCGCTATATCAATTCATAAACCGCGAACGATATGAGAATTATGAAACCGGAGTTAAGTTTTTGGCAGATTTTTAATATGAACGTTGGATTCTTGGGAATTCAATATAGTTTCGGATTACAACAAACTGCTATTAACCCCATATTTCTTTATTTAGGCGCGCCTGAAGAAATGCTGCCAATTTTAAATATAGCCGGGCCGGTTACAGGCTTGATAGTACAACCGCTAATTGGTGCAATGTCAGATAAAACGTGGTCACCTAAATGGGGCAGACGTAAACCTTACTTTTTGATAGGAGCATTAATTGGTAGTATCTGTCTCTTTGCTTTTCCCACTAGTCCGGTATTGTGGTTTGCCGTCGGGTTACTATGGATTTTAGATGTAGGAAACAATATGGCCATGGAACCTTACAGGGCTTTTGTTGGGGATAAGCTTCCGGAAAAGCAATTGAGTTTAGGCTATCAAATGCAAAGTCTGTTTGTGGGTGCGGGTATCTTATTGGCAATGGGCTCAATAGTTTTATTTCAAAAAATATTTGGAGCTGAAACCGTTTCCGGTGACGGTGTTATCCCTACTTGGATGTATTATTCTTTTAGCTTAGGAGGAATATTGTCTATGGCTACGGTTTTGTGGTCAGTTTTAAAAACTCCGGAAATCCCACCAACAGATGAAGAATTAGCCGAAATAAATGAAGCGAAAAGTAAACCTTTTTCAGAAAGATTGGCGCAGCCTTTTAAGGAAATTGCCAATGCAATAAAAGAAATGCCAAAGTTTATGTGGAAACTTTCCTTGGTATATCTTTTTCAATGGTATGCGCTATTTGTGTACTGGCAGTATATAACCCCTTTATTTATGAAAACAATGGGTTTTGGTATCTCTGATGCTGCATCACAATCGGCACAAATGAGTTTAACATATAATATTGTAACCATGGTAGTGGCACTGGGATTAGTACCATTAACTCTTAAATTCGGCAGCAAAAAAGTGTATGCCTATAGTTTAGTAGGTACAGCAATCGCCTTGTTTTCAATTCCATTTATTGATGATATGGTACTCGTTTTAGCCCCAATGGTCTTATTTGGTATTGGTTGGGCAGCAATGATGGGTATTCCTTATACCATGGTTTCAAAAGTAGTTCCTCAAGATCGACGCGGGGTTTATATGGGTATTTTGAATATGATGATCGTGATCCCAATGGGAATAGAAACTTTAACTTTCGGGCCAATCTATAAATACTTGTTGGGAGGCAGTGCTGTAAACGCAATCCTTTTTGGCGGGGTGTGTTTTGTTATAGCAGCAGCTTTGGCCTTGCGTCTGAATGTAGCGGCAGATAAAACCGAAGTATAAATTTAAGATATAATAAATTCTAATATTTTCCAGGTGATGTAGATGCTATGTCATTTGTATTCCCTGATTTGTTTGTTTCCCGGGAAATACTCTTAAATTTGAGATTCAACTTGATTACATGGCCAAAGACAAAAAAAGACGCGAGGCATTAATTTACCATGCTAAACCCAGCCCGGGTAAGATCAAGGTTGTCCCTACAAAACCTTATTCCACGCAGCGAGATCTGGCATTGGCCTACTCACCGGGAGTAGCCGAACCTTGTTTGGAAATTGCCAAAAATGTTGAAAATGTTTACAAGTACACAGCTAAGGGAAATTTTGTAGCCGTTATCTCCAATGGCACGGCTGTATTAGGATTAGGGGATATTGGTCCGGAAGCTTCAAAGCCTGTAATGGAGGGAAAATGCCTTCTATTTAAAATATTTGCGGATTTAGATGCGATCGATATTGAATTAGATACCAAGGATATAGATAAGTTTGTTGAGACCGTCAAGACCATTGCCCCCTCGTTTGGTGGCATCAATCTTGAAGACATAAAAGCTCCTGAGGCATTCGAGATTGAACGCCGACTTAAAGAGGAATTAGACATTCCTGTAATGCACGATGATCAGCACGGTACGGCCATAATCTCCTCGGCAGCACTGATCAATGCTCTGGAATTGGCAAAGAAAAAGATCCATGATGTACGAATAGTGATCAGTGGTGCAGGTGCAGCAGCCATTTCCTGTACAAGACTTTACAAGGCCTTTGGGGCAGATGCCAATAATATCATCATGGTAGATAGTAAAGGTGTAATTAGAAAGGACCGTGATAACCTTTCTCCTGAAAAAAAGGAATTCGCTACAGATCGCGATTTTAAAACCCTTGAGGATGCCCTCAAAGATGCGGATGTATTTATTGGTCTTTCCATTGCAGATACAATGACCGCGGCAATGCTGCGATCTATGGCAGATGATCCTATTGTGTTTGCCATGGCCAATCCGGATCCTGAGATCAAATACAACCTGGCTATAAAAACAAGGAAAGATGTGATCATGGCCACAGGAAGATCCGATCATCCTAACCAGGTGAATAATGTCCTTGGCTTTCCTTTTATCTTTCGTGGCGCACTCGATGTAAGGGCCACAAAGATCAATGAAGAAATGAAGATGGCAGCGGTTAAGGCCCTGGCCGAACTTGCAAAACAACCCGTTCCCGAACAGGTCAATATTGCCTATGGTGAAACCAGGCTCACTTTTGGAAGGGAGTATATCATTCCAAAACCCTTTGATCCCCGCCTCATTGCAGAAATTCCGCCAGCTGTAGCCAAAGCTGCTATGGAAAGTGGTGTAGCCAGATTACCTATTTCAGATTGGAGTAAATACAAGGAAGATCTTTACCAGCGTTCAGGTGAGGATAATAAGGTAATGCGTTTACTGATCGGCAGGGCAAAGAGAAATCCAAAGAAGATCGTCTTTGCAGAAGCAGATCAGCTCGATGTTCTCAAGGCTGCACAAATAGCCTATGAGGAGGGTATTGCCCATCCCATATTGTTAGGGAACAAAGAAATAATTGAGGAACTGAAAAAGGAACTGGAATTTGATGCTGAGGTCTTAATAATTGACCAGTATGGCCAAAATTCATTCGAGAAAAGAAATCATTATGCTCAAAAGTACTGGGAGGCAAGGCGGCGCAACGGGGCTACACTTTACAGTGCTAAAAGCCGGATGCGGGAACGTAACTATTTCGGCTCCATGATGGTACTAGAAAGAGATGCAGATGGAATGATATCGGGTTATTCCAGGTCCTATTCCTCGTCTATCAAACCTGTTTTTGAAGTGATTGGAAGAGCGGCCAATGTCTCTAAAGCAGCTACTGTACATATCATGATCACCAATCGCGGGCCTATTTTCCTGGCAGATACCTCAATCAACATTGACCCTACGGCAGAGGAATTAGCAGAAATTGCCAGGATGACAGCAAATTTGGCGAAAGCCTTTGGTTTTGATCCGGTAATGGCGTTGCTCTCCTATTCTAATTTTGGATCTTCTAACCATCCACAGGCGTTAAAAGTGAAAGAAGCCGTACGTATTCTCCATGAAACCGATCCACATCTGGTGGTAGATGGTGAGATCCAAACCGATTTTGCGCTAAACAAAGAACTTCTTAAAAGTCAGTTTCCTTTCTCGAAACTAGCTGGAAAAAAAGTTAACACCTTAATTTTACCAAATCTGGAGGCGGCAAACATCACCTATAAATTACTTAAGGAACTGCATGCAGCAGATACCATAGGCCCCATTATGTTGGGGTTAAAACGAGCGGTGCATATCTTGCAATTGGGAGCAAGTGTAGAAGAAATGGTTAATATGACCGCCGTAGCGGTCATAGACGCACAGGAACGCGAGAAGCGTAGTAGAGCCAAAAGAATGACGAAAAAAAAGTAAATCACGAACTTCACATAGTTTAAACAATCCAATGATCACTCATTTAAAAGGAAGGCTCACAGAAAAGCATCCCACACACGTAGTTATAGATTGTGGTGGAGTAGGGTATTTTGTGAATATATCCTTGCATACTTTTTCCCAAATTCCAGATTCAGAAAGCATACAACTTTTCACGCATTTACAGATCAAAGAAGATGCCCATACCCTTTTTGGATTTATGGAAATTTCTGAAAGGGAGATCTTCAGGTTGCTTCTGTCAGTTTCCGGGATAGGATCTAGTACGGCAAGGACCATGCTATCTTCCATGACACCGCATCAGATAAGGGATGCTATAGCTACAGGAGATGTCCCATCAATACAGGCTGTAAAGGGTATTGGTGCAAAGACCGCACAACGTGTAATTCTGGATCTAAAGGATAAAGTTTTAAAAATTTATGATCTGGACGAAGTTTACCCAAATTCGAACAATACAAATAAAGAAGAAGCGTTATCTGCTTTAGAGGTTCTTGGCTTTCAGAGAAAGCAGGCCGATAAGGCGGTGGACAAGGTTTTAAGCCAGGATGCTTCACTAAGCGTAGAGGACATTATCAAACATGCGCTGAAAAATTTGTAATTAGTTTGAAAAAAGGGGCAAAAACTTTTCTTAAATCTACATTTAAGCTATTTTTTCTATCCTTCATTTTCCTTTGGGCCGGTTATTCATGGTCTCAGGAAACTGAGGAACAAGCTGCAGACTCCGTTCAAACCGGAGTGGCCCTTGGTAAGATAAAAATGCCAAACCCCGAAAGCATTGTTTCCAAATACACCTACGACCCTCAGCTAGACCGATATATTTATACGGAGAGTGTTGGGGACTATGATATAAACTATCCTGTTATCCTTACCCGGGCGCAGTATTTGGAACTGGTCCGCAAAGAGAATATAAAATCTTATTTTAAAGACAAGATAGACGCCTATTCCGGTAAAAAGGAAGGTAGTGAAGAAGCAAGGAGGAACCTGCTTCCAAATTTCTATGTCAACAATAATTTCTTTGAATCTGTTTTTGGAGGCAATACCATTGAGGTAATTCCACAGGGTTCTGTGGCCATGGACCTGGGTGTTATCTGGCAAAAGAATGACAACCCGGCACTTTCGCCCAGGAACCGGACCAATCTCTCCTTCGATTTTGACCAGCGTATTAGTTTAAGTATGCTCGGTAAAGTAGGTGAACGACTTCAAGTGACCGCCAATTACGATACGGAAGCTACCTTCGATTTTCAAAACCTTGTGAAGCTAGATTATACCCCTACTGAGGATGATATCATTCAAAAAATTGAGGTGGGTAATGTGAATATGCCTTTGAACAGTTCTCTGATCACAGGTGCCCAGAGTTTATTTGGGGTAAAGACACAGTTGCAATTTGGAAAGACCACAGTAACAGCTGTGTTTTCAGAACAACGGTCCCAGAATAATACCGTCGTGGCACAAGGTGGTGGTACCCTTAACGAATTTGAACTTACCTCCCTGGACTATGATGAGGACAGGCACTTCTTTCTTGCCCAGTATTTCAGGGATCAATACGATGAGGCGCTTTCTAATTATCCGTTTATCCGAAGTCAGGTTCAGATCACACGATTAGAAGTGTGGGTAACCAACCGTAGCCAGCAAACCTTAAATGTGCGTAATGTAGTGGCACTTCAGGATCTTGGAGAGGCACTGGAAGAAAAAACACGGATTGGAATTGCCAATGGGGATCCGGCCGGCTTTTTTAATTTCTCTGCAACAAATCCGGACCTGCCGAGGAACGGGGCGAATGATTTTGATCCTGCGCTAATAAATAGCGGAGGAGCTTTAACCCCGGACATTCGGGATATTGCAACCGTAGACAACGGGTTTAATATTTCAGGAGGGTATCAGATCAATCAGGGATTTGATTATGCTATTCTGGAAAACGCAAGAAAACTGGAGCCAACCAGAGATTACCAATATAATACTCAATTGGGTTACATTTCACTGAATCAGCGGCTGAGTAATGACGAAGTGCTTGGGGTAGCCTTTCAATATACCTTTAACGGAGAGGTCTATCAGGTAGGGGAGTTTGCCAATGGAGGTTTGGATGCAACAACCGTTGCCGGTGGGGTAACGCCAGAGATCACGAACAATACACTGATCCTCAAATTGCTTAAAAGTAATATCACCAATGTCAATGATCCTATTTGGGATCTGATGATGAAAAATATCTATTCCACAGGGGCCTTCCAGTTGAGTGAGGACGATTTTAAATTAAACATTCTGTATTCAGATCCAACCCCAAGGAACTACATAACCCCGGTAGACCCAAATACAGGATGGCCCACAACTCCGAAGCCCCTGGAGGACAGAATATTGTTGGATGTTTTTAATCTGGACCGACTAAACGTTTACAGGGACGTACAACCCGGAGGAGATGGATTTTTCGATTTTGTTCCCGGGATCACCGTAAATACCCAGGGGGGTCAGATCATTTTTACCAAGGTAGAACCCTTTGGGGAATACCTCTTTGACCTATTAGGAGGGGGAACCTATGACGTGGCTAATGATCAGGGTTATAACGCGAACCAGCAGAAATATGTTTTTCGAAACATGTACTCCAATACCAAGGCATCTTCCCTTCAGGATGCTGAGAAAAACAGGTTCAGGCTAAAAGGCAGGTACAAATCCGAAGGAAGTAACGGAATACCTATAGGAGCTTTTAATGTTCCCAGGGGTTCTGTAAGGGTTACCGCAGGTGGAAGACAACTACAGGAAGGGATAGATTATACGGTCAACTATCAGGCCGGAACAGTGCAGATCCTCGACCCAAGTCTGCAGGCCTCAAATACGCCCATCAATATCTCAGTAGAGAATAATGCTGTTTTTGGACAACAAACAAGAAGATTTACAGGAGTAAATGTGGAACACCAGTTCAATGAAAATTTTGTTTTGGGAGGTACACTCCTCAACTTAAATGAAAGGCCCTTAACTCAAAAATCGAATTTCGGGATAGAACCTGTTAACAATACCATCTTTGGTCTAAATGGAAACTTCTCTACTGAAGTTCCATTCTTAACTCGACTTGCCAACAAATTGCCCAATATAGATACAGATGTACCATCTAATATTTCGCTTAGGGGTGAAGTTGCCTATTTGATCCCGAATTCACCAAAGAATGCAGATTTTTTGGGGGAAACAACCACCTATCTGGACGATTTTGAAGGTGCCCAGGCGCTTATCGACATTCGCTCTTCTCTGGGATGGTCATTGGCAAGTACACCGCTTGAATTCCTCAATGAAGGTGAGACTGACCTGGAGGTAGGATATGAAAGAGCAAAGATGGCTTGGTATACAATAGACCCGATATTTTTTACGAATCAAAGGCCACCGGGCGTAACGGATAATGACCTTTCAACCAATGAAACCCGACGTGTTTTTATTGATGAGGTATTTCCGCAGGTAGACATCGCCCAAGGGCAAACAACCGTACAAAATACCCTGGATCTTGCTTATTATCCGACGCAGAAAGGACCATATAATGCCAACCCCAATTTTGGATCTGAAGTGCCCAGTGAAAAGTGGGCAGGGATCATGCGTTCTCTCAGCAGTACGAATTTTGAGCAATCGAACGTAGAATTTGTCCAATTCTGGGTAATGGACCCCTATGTGGACGGCATAGCAACAGGCCCCGGAGAGTTGGTATTCAACCTTGGAAACATTTCTGAAGACATTCTTGCAGATGGACGGAAACAATATGAGAATGGCTTGCCGGGCGTGAATAGTAATGATCTTACCACCAACACAATCTGGGGTAAAGTGCCTGCCACACAATCCCTGGTCTATGCTTTTGATGCTGATGAGACCAACAGAACCCTTCAGGATCTTGGTTTTGACGGCTTAACGGATGCAGATGAAGCTATTCAGGGATATAACGGTCCGGCAGAGGATCCCGCATTGGATAACTACCAATATTATTTGAATCGTGAAGGAGGTATTCTGGAACGATATTACGACTTCAACAACGTTGATGGGAACTCGCCTGTAACGGTGACAAATACAAACAGGGGCTCTACTACTTTACCGGATGTGGAAGATGTGGACAGGGATCTAACCATGAATACCATCAACAGTTACTATGAGTACCGTATTCAGATAGGGCCTAATACCACGGTAAATGATCCTTATGTTACGGATATAAAAGAGGGGATTACCCCAAATTTACCGAATGGCACACAATTGAACAGACGTTGGATACAGTATAAAATCCCTCTAAGCGATTTCACCGATGCGGTAGGGGGTATCTCAGATTTCAGATCTATTAGTTTTATGCGGATGTATCTTACCGGTTTTACGGATGATGTGGTATTGCGTTTTGCAACCCTCGATCTTGTTCGTGGCGATTGGAGGAATTACACCAAAACCCTTCAGGAGAATAATGATGATCCGGCAGATGATAATACCATTGTAGATGTAAATACAGTGAATATTGAAGAGAATAACTCAAGGATCCCTATCCCTTATGTATTGCCCCCGGGAGTGATCAGAGAACAATTGAATAACAATAATACCATCATACGGCAGAATGAACAATCGCTTTCCTTTGTGGTTGAAAACCTGGAACCTGAAGATTCCAGAGGCGTCTTCAAGAATGTAAACATAGATGTACGGCAATACGAACGCCTGAAAATGTTCATGCATGCCGAAGAGATCCTGGATTCTGATTATCTGGATGATGATATTCCGCTCGTCGGATTTCTGCGAATAGGAACGGATTTTTCAGAGAACTATTATCAGATCGAAGTGCCCTTACAGTTTACACCTTTTGGAGCCAGTGCTGCGGAAGAGATATGGCCTGCCATCAATGAATTGGATATTGCTCTGGATGATCTTAAAAAGGTTAAATCGCAGGGTATATCAGATCAGACCCTGGGTGATGTTACCTACTATGAGATCGTAAATGGGGAGGTGGTTACGGTCCCTGAGTTTGCTCCAAGGACACTAGGTCAATTGCGGATAGGTATCCGTGGTAACCCCTCTCTTGGAAGCATCCGAAGCATGATGGTAGGGATCAAAAATATTGATACTACTCCGGCCAGGGGGGAAGTGTGGTTTAATGAACTGCGCTTAGCCGGCTTGGATAACCAGGGTGGTTGGGCTGCTATTGCTGCCTTTGACGGGAATATAGCGGATTTTGCGAATGTGTCCGCAACAGGTAGCAAGAGCACTTCAGGATTTGGAGCCATTGATCAGATGCCCAATGAGAGATCCCGGGAAGATGCAATTTCATACGATGTGGTCACCAATGTGGAACTGGGCCAGCTATTACCAAAAAATTGGAACCTCCAGATCCCCTTTAATTATGGAATTTCAGAACAATTGGTAACTCCGGAATTCGACCCCGTCTATGACGATCTTAAGTTAGACGATAGGATAGCTTCTGCAGGTACTGCCCAGGAAGCCGATGAGATCAGGGAACAGGCCGAGGATTACACAAAAAGGACCAGTATCAATTTTATAGGGGTTCGCAAGAACAGGGGAGATGATGCGGAAGCCAATTTTTACGACATAGAGAACTTTACGTTCAATTACTCCTTCAATGAAACCGAGCATCGGGATTTTGAGATCGCCAATTTGCGAGATCAGAATGTGAAGACAGGCTTTATTTATAATCACAATTTTAAACCGGTTTCGGTGGCACCCTTTGCAAAGAAAGACTCCCTTTTCACCGGTGACTACTGGAAATGGCTCAAGGACCTTAACCTAAATCTGTTGCCAGCGAGTATCTCAGTACAATCTGATATCAACAGACAATTTAACCAACAGCGTTTCCGCGATGTGTTAGAGCCCGGTGTGGAACGTTTGGAGCTGCCCTTGTTGCAACAACGCAATTATTTGTTCAATTGGCAGTATGCCCTTAATTATAGTATCACCAAATCATTACGTCTTAACCTAACCGCCTCTAATAACAACATTGTCCGTAATTATTTTGAAGAAGAGGGGAACCCAGATTCGCTGATAGATCAGGATTTAAATGTCTGGGATGGATTTTTTGATATAGGGGAGCCAAACAGACATGCTCAGCAAATGCAGCTGAATTATGAATTACCCCTGAATAAGATCCCAATACTCGATTTTATAAATGCCCAATATACCTATACCAGTAATTTCGATTGGCAACGGGGGGGAGACGCTATCAGAGAGGTAACGGGTGAAGATATCAATACCATACAGAACGCCAACACACATAACATTACCGCCACCCTCAATATGCAGCGGTTCTATGATAAAGTTGGCTTGAAAAAGAATACCGGAAAAGGAGCAGTAGCGCCTGTGAGAAGAGATAAAGCAGGGAATCCGGCGGCGGGAACCGAAGAACCAACAGCTAAAAAAACCTCCGGCCTATGGAATACGGCTGTGGATGTGATCACAATGATTAAGCGTCTCAATATAAACTACAATGAAAATAACGGGCAGGTATTACCTGGCTATACGCAATCTATTGGATTTATTGGTACTACAAGACCAACCCTGGGATTTGTCTTCGGAAGCCAGTCGGACGTGCGTTTTGAAGCTGCCAGGAATGGTTGGTTGACCACCTTTCCGGAATTTAACCAGCAGTTTATAAAACGTACAAATAAGCAATTAAATATTACAGCTACAGCACAACCTGTGCAGGACCTGACGATCGATCTGGTGGCAGATCGTCAATTCTCAAGTAGTTTACAGGAAAACTTCAAGGTTGAATCCGGAGAATACATAGTGCAAACCCCCAATACTTTTGGAAATTTTAGTATCTCTACCATGATGCTCGGCACTTTCTTTTCTAAGAGTGACGAATTTACCTCCGAAAACTTTGATACTTTTAAGGATAACCGGATCATTATTGCCAACAGGGTTCTTTCAGATAGAGGCGGGGCTGATGAGGGCTTAGATGCCGATGGTTTCCCAATTCGCTATGGAAATACAAGTCAGGATGTATTATTACCTGCATTCTTCGCTGCATATTCCGGGCAGGATGTAAACAGGGTAAATCTCGATGCTTTCAGGGATATCCCGATCCCAAACTGGAACATAAAATATACCGGACTTATGCGGAATAAGTGGT
>JABDQS010000036.1 GCA_013042125.1 Eudoraea sp. | reverse complement strand
CAATTGGGATCCCCAGATCGCCTACAAAGGTCACGGCACGTAAAATAGTACCATCACCTCCAAAGCTCACAAAGAGATCGAAACTAGCATCTAGTCCGGTTGTATGATCAAATGTGTTGTATTTACTTTCAGGTCTCTGGGCAGAAATAAGCCCATAAAATTCCTCTTCAATAGCAACGGTAGCTTCCATTTTGGCAAGTTCCTCCAGTAGCTCAAAGACATACTTGAGCGCATTGTCCTGGTAAGACTGTCCATAAATGGCGATCTTCATACGTTGAGAAATTTGTCGAGGTAATCTGAGCGTTCTTTGAGGTCCTCAAGGAATTGATCATCCTTATTCCCAAAAAGAATGGTATAGTTATAGCGGCGAAATGTGTTGACCACTTCATTAAAATTATCGACCCCGATCTTAAGTGTGATCTGTATTAACTCGCTTCTCGAATCTGTAATAAAAGCGCCTATTAATTTTGTATTATTACTTTCTACTATCTGAGCGATCTCACTGAATGAATATTCCTTGATGCCCTTGGCCACCACCAAAATAGCGCCGGGTTCTTTAAAAAAAGGAGTGTCAATAAAAACACCTACAATATCGTTCAGGTCATAATAGCCCAGTACATGCGCCTCTTCATCCAGAACAGGTACAAGATTAGCCTCATTACGTGAAAAGATCTCCAATACATCTAACCATGAGGTTGTTTTATGAGCAAAGAAAGACTCCAGATTACTCTTAAAAGTATCTATGCTTTTATCCTTCTCAAAGGCTTCCAAATCATTTTCGGAAAGTAGTCCCAAAAGTTTCTGATCTTCTGTAATGGCCACATGGGAGTAGATACTATTCTTGAAAAAATGAATAGGCTCCTCCAGATTGTCCTTGATATCGAAGACCGGAATGGTATGAATAATATGAGCTTCTATCAGCATAGCGTTTTAAATTAATGCAAATTAGTAATTTAAAATATCAAAAGGCATGCCTAATTTGTATTTTTGCCGCTGTTTAACGATGATACTGTCCTAATGACGAAACTTAGTGTAAATATCAACAAAATAGCCACCTTGAGGAACGCTAGGGGTGGCAACGTCCCAAACCTTCTCACTGTAGCCTCGGATATCGAAGATTTCGGAGCCCATGGCATAACGGTGCATCCGAGACCCGATGAACGACATATCAGGTATTCTGACGTCTACGAGCTGAAAAAGATCCTAAGAACTGAATTCAATATAGAAGGTAATCCCAATGACGCCTTCACAGCCATGGTCCTTGAAGTACTTCCTACACAGGTAACCCTGGTGCCCGATGCTGTAGATGCTATAACTTCCAATGCAGGTTGGGATACAGTAACGCACAAAGACCTGCTGAAGGAAATGATCGGTACCTTCCAAGCAAAAGGCATCCGCACCTCTATTTTTGTGGACCCCGATCCAAAAATGATCGAAGGTGCCGCGGAAACAGGTACAGATCGCATAGAACTATATACAGAACAATACGCGAAAATGTATTCGAAAACTCCCGAAAAGGCCATTCAACCTTATGCAGAAGCTGCCAAAGCAGCCCATTCCCTGGGCCTAGGGATCAATGCGGGTCACGACCTTAGCCTTGATAACATCGCCTATTTTAAAAATAACATTCCTCAACTGTTGGAAGTTTCCATAGGCCATGCGCTCATCTGTGAGGCTATCTATCTGGGTCTGGAAAATGTAGTAAACATGTATATACACCGATTAAAGTGATGAACCTAGTACATTCAACCATCCTTGGAGAAGGCGATCCGTTGATTATCTTACACGGTTTTCTTGGCATGTCCGACAATTGGAAAACACTGGGAACCCAGTATGCCAAAAATGGCTACCAGGTGCATTTGTTAGACCAACGGAATCACGGAAGGAGCTTTTGGTCTGAAGAATTCAATTACACCATTTTGGCTGAAGATCTAAAAAGATATTTGGAACATCACGGCTTGTCCGAAGTTCGTATTCTAGGACATTCCATGGGAGGCAAAACAGCAATGACCTTTGCGTGTTCCTATCCTAAACGCGTTACCCAATTAATGGTAGCAGACATTGCCCCAAAATTTTATCCGCCACATCATCAATACATAATTGATGCGTTAACTGCCCTTCCACTAGATGAAATATCATCCAGGAGTCAGGCCGACTTCATTTTAGCGGAGCATTTGCACGATTGGGGAATACGACAATTTCTGTTAAAGGGTCTGCATTGGATTGAGAAAGGACGATTGGCATTTCGTTTTAATCTGAAGGTATTATCTGAGAGAATGGAAGAAATTGGTGAATCTATAGGAAGTACAAGTACCTATCCGGGACCCGCACTTTTTCTTCGCGGTAGCAGGTCGGAATATATTACCATGGAGGATCTTACTGAGATTAAAAGGCACTTTCCGAAAGCGAGTTTAGAAACAATAGAAGATGCCGGCCATTGGCTTCATGCCGAAAATCCCGTTCAGTTCATTGAGAAGACCCTCGAATTTATGAATTCATAAGGTTCCATAGTCAGAATTAGGAGTTCCTTAATTAAATGGGGCTTTGATTGCGTGTATCATAATTTTAGTTAATTTTGGCTACACTGAACTTTGTGAAGATAAATAACTCAAAATTGACTAAATGAAAAAGCTTTTTGCATTACTTGCATTTCTGGGACTCTTTTTAGCCTCCTGTAGCGATGACGATCCAATCGTAGATAACACGCCTCCCCCGGAGCCGGTGAATTACACAAGTGGTTCTGCCGATTTTTCCAATTATGTGGCCGTGGGAAATTCCATCACCGCGGGATATTCCGATGGCGCTTTATTTATTGACGGCCAAACCAATTCTTTTCCTAACATGCTGGCAGGGAATTTTGCCCTGGCAGGCGGAGGTGATTTCACAATTCCGTTTATGGCGGATAATTTAGGAGGAGCCACCTTAGGAGGAAATCCTATCCTGGGAAATAGGCGTATCTTATCCTTTGCTTCAGGATCTCCGGTCCCGGTAGAGGTATCGGGCCAGGGAGCAACAGAAATAAGCAATACTCTTACTGGTCCATTTAATAATATGGGGGTACCCGGGGCCAAGAGTTTCCATTTGGCAGCTCCGGGCTATGGGAATATAGCCGGTGTGGCTACCGGACAAGCGAACCCGTATTATGCCCGCTTTGCCACTTCCGGATCTTCGACAATAATTGGCGATGCGGTAGCACAAAACCCAACTTTCTTTACCCTTTGGATAGGAAATAATGATGTATTAGGATTTGCCGCTTCAGGTGGTGCCGGAGTAGACCAAACCGGAAATTTTGATCCAGCATCCTACGGAGGCAATGATATAACGGATCCCAATGTCTTTGCCGGTGTATACGATGGTCTTCTACAGGGCCTCACTGCAAATGGGGCAGACGGGGTGGTCGTTAATATTCCGGATGTTAGTGCATTACCGTATTTTACGACGGTTCCTTATAACGCTATACCATTAGATGAAGCCACTGCCGGGGTTGTCAATCAAGCCTATTTACCTTATAATGGAGGGATTCAGCAGGCACTTGCTGCGCTCGATGGCACTGGTTTATTCACGGCTGAAGAGGCTGCCAGAAGGACGATCAATTTTTCTGCTGGTCCGAATGCAGTCGTCATAATTGACGAGGATCTTACAGATCTGGGTGCCATTAATCCTGCGTTTGCCGGATTGCCCAAATACAGGCAGGCCACTCCTGAAGATCTTCTGGTCCTGCTAAATCTGACATTTCTTGGTACCCTTGCTAATCCCAATGATCCCACCTCTATCAATGGAGTTGCTGTACCTTTAGATGATCAGTGGGTATTGACCCCTGAAGAACAAGCTTCTATTAACGTAGCTACTACTGCCTATAATCAAACAATAGCAGCTTTGGCAGCACAATACGACCTCGCTTTGGTAGACGTTAATACGTACCAGAATGTAATCGCAGATGTTGGAGCTCCCTTAAGTGATGGAAGCGTTGTAACAGATGATTTTGCCACCGGTGGCGGGTTCTCATTAGATGGTGTGCACCCGGCTCCAAGAGGATCAGCTTTATTGGCAAATGCGATCGTTGAAGCCATCAATGCCAAATACGGTTCAAATCTTCCGGGAGTAGATCCCTTAGATTATACCGGACTGTACGTACAATAAAATTATTTCAGTATTTTAAAGGCACCTCTTACAGGTGCCTTTTTTATTTCTAACCTAATCAAAGATCCTATGAAACTCATCATTCGTATTCTGCTTAGTGCCCTTGCCGTGGTTATTTTGGCTAAACTTTTAAGTGGTATTTATGTAGATTCCTATACTACCGCTATTATTGTTGCCATAGTCCTGAGCTTACTCAATTTTATTGTGAAGCCTGTTTTAGTAATTCTAACACTACCGGTGACCATCCTTACGCTTGGTCTTTTCCTGCTGATAATCAATGCCGTGATCATTCTTTTGGCAGATCAATTAGTACCCGGTTTTGGAGTTGAAAACATTTGGTGGGCGCTCCTATTCAGCTTACTTCTTTCCTTTCTTCAATCCATATTTTTTTCGGTTTTAAAGGAGCCAAAAGAGTCCGTGTAAGCAACAGTTTATACAAGCTTCCAAAAACTTGTTCTGCGATATAAAATGTACTACTTTTGCATCCCCTTACGCGAATGTAAATAGAAGAAATAGATGAATATTACCAAGGAGCAAATAGACGACCTTAACGCAGTAGTTAAAGTAGCTATCACAAAAGAAGACTACCAGGACAAGGTAGACAAGATCCTTAAGGATTATCGTAAACAAGCCAACATACCGGGGTTCAGAAAAGGACAGGTACCAATGGGGCTTATAAAAAAACAGTACGGCAAAGCAGTGCTGGTAGATGAGGTTAACAAATTACTACAGGATAATCTTAACAAATACCTCAACGAGGAAAAACTAGATGTACTTGGTAATCCCTTACCAAAACAACAAGATAGTTTTGATTGGGACAGGGACGAATTTGATTTCGAATTTGAGTTGGGCCTTGCCCCGGAATTCGAGGCTTCCTTAAAAACCAAGAAACCGGTAACCCAGTATAAAATAGTTGCCGATAAGAAAATGATCGATGAGCAATTAGAGCGCATCCAAAAACAATACGGGAAACTGGTCTCCAAAAAGGAAGTAGCCAAAAAAGATGAAGTAACGGGTACGTTTGTGAACGAAGCCGAAGAGATAGAGCACAAATCCACGGTAGAGCTCGATAAGATAAAGAGCAAAAAAGCCCTGGATACCTTAGTTGGGAAAAAACCAGGTGATGTAGTTACTTTAAAGACTAAAGGTCTTTTTAAGGAAGATTATTTTCTATCAGGAGCCTTAGGAATCAAAAAAGAAAAAGCCGATAAGTTGGCCATTGAAGTAAACTTTACTTTGGAAGAGATCAACGAGCGGCAACCGGCAGAATTGAACCAGGACCTGTTCGATAAACTTTTTGGGAAGGACACTATAACTTCATTGAAAGAACTAAAAGACCGTCTTAAAGAAGATGCTGAGAAGCAATTTGAACAACAATCTGATCAGAAACTTCTGAATGATGTTACCGAACGATTGATCGAAACTACCAAATTTGATCTGCCGTCGGGCTTTTTAAAGAAATGGATACAGATGACGGGGGAGAAACCGCTATCTGAGGAGGAAGCACACGATGAATATGAGAAATCTGAAAAAGGTTTGCGTTACCAATTGATCGAAGGGAAGATCATAAAAGATCACGACGTTGAGATAAGTTATGATGAGCTAAAGGAATTTGCCAAAGGGTTTATAAAATCTCAAATGGCCCAATACGGACAAATGAATCCGCAGGAAGAAGAGCTCGATGCCATTGCCGGAAGAGTAATGAGCAATCAGGAAGAAGTAAAACGACTTTCAGAACAATTGATGAGTCAAAAATTACTTACCCTATACAAGGAAAAGGCTAACCTGAAGGTGAAAGAGGTCACCTATGAGAATTTTGTAAAAGAGGTCTACGGGTAATTGGCCATTACAGAGAGAATAATTTCAATAAAGCGATTGAAAAGCTCTTTGTTAAGACTTTTATAAAATAGGATGCGCAGGGCAAACTGCGATCAAATTTCATTAAAAATAAGTATCTTTACGGAGCCGAATGTTTGTATTTCGGCTCCTTTTTTTTATAATATAATTTTACCACTATAATGGATTACGGAAAAGAATTCAAAGACTTCGCCATAAAGGATCAGGGCATCAATAGCATGTACTATGACGAAGTTTTGCGTAGCATGTACCCTGTAAATATGACACCTAATATCATTGAAGAACGGCAGTTAAATGCCATTGCCATGGATGTTTTCTCGCGTCTAATGATGGACAGGATCATATTCTTGGGAACGGGTATCAATGATCAAGTAGCCAATATTGTACAGGCACAACTATTGTTCCTGGCAAGTGCTGATTCTTCCAAGGATATCCAGATCTATATTAATTCACCGGGAGGTAGTGTTTATGCAGGCCTGGGGATCTATGATACAATGCAATTCATTAAACCCGATGTTGCCACGATCTGTACAGGAATGGCAGCCTCAATGGGAGCAGTTCTGCTATGTGCGGGAGAAAAAGGTAAACGAAGTGGTCTTAAGCACTCAAGAGTAATGATCCACCAGCCAATGTCTGGTGCTCAGGGACAAGCCAGCGATATAGAAATTGCGGCACAGGAGGTCTTAAAGATCAAGGATGAACTATACCGTATCATTTCTTCACATTCCGGGCAGACTTTTGACAAGGTGTATGCAGACAGCGACAGGGATTACTGGATGAAGGCAGAAGAGGCAAAAAAATATGGAATGATCGATGAGATCCTGGTACGAGACAAAGATTAATAAGCAAGGGGATACACCTAAATAATGTAACCTCTTGACCCCGGAATAAACCAAAATCAGATTTATTTCGTTATAATAGCCGATAGCATTAAAAAATATGGCGAAGGAAAACTTAGAATGTTCTTTTTGTGGCAGGAAAAAACCTGAGACCAACCTCCTAATAGCGGGATTAGATGCTCATATCTGTGATCGATGTATAGAGCAGGCACACGGCATTGTTTCTGAAGAATCGAAGCAATCCAGAACAGACGATCTTTCGTCAGAATTGACCTTAAAAAAACCCAAGGAGATAAAAGCGTTTCTGGACAGTTTTATCATAGGTCAGAGTCGCACCAAAAAAGTACTGTCCGTTGCGGTTTACAATCACTATAAAAGGCTATTACAGCCCAGCTCCAAGGAAGATGAAATAGAGATCCAAAAGAGTAATATCATTATGGCCGGGCAAACCGGAACCGGAAAGACCCTTATGGCTCGTACCATAGCTAAAATGCTCAATGTACCCCTGGCCATTGTAGATGCCACTGTCCTTACAGAGGCAGGTTATGTTGGCGAGGACGTTGAAAGCATTCTTACAAGACTTTTGCAAGCCGCAGATTACAACCTGGAAAAAGCAGAACGAGGCATCGTTTTTATAGATGAGATCGACAAAATAGCCCGGAAAAGTGATAATCCTTCCATAACTCGCGATGTTTCAGGTGAAGGCGTGCAACAGGGACTGCTAAAACTGCTGGAAGGCACAATGGTTAATGTTCCACCCAAAGGAGGACGGAAACATCCCGATCAAAAATTTATTGAAGTAAATACTGAGAATATCCTGTTTGTGGCCGGTGGTGCTTTTGATGGAATAGAACGCATTATTACCAAAAGACTCAATATGCAGGCCATTGGCTATAGTGCATCTAGAAAGGAAGAGCATATTGATGAGGATAATGTACTACAATATATCATCCCAAAGGATCTTAAGGAATTTGGTTTGATCCCTGAGATCATTGGTAGATTGCCCGTACTCACACATATGAATCCACTCGATAAGAAAACCCTTAGGGCAATACTCACCGAACCTAAGAATGCTATCATCAAACAGTATGAGAAGTTATTCTCAATGGACGGTATCAGTTTCGAGATCACCGAACAGGCACTGGATTACATTGTAGAAAAGGCTATCGAATACAAACTAGGTGCCAGAGGCTTGCGTTCTCTTTGTGAGGCTGTCTTTACAGATGCCATGTTTGAACTGCCCAGTAGTGATGAAAAGGAATTTAAGGTGACAAAACCTTATGCCGAGGAAAAACTATCCTACGAGACCATCAAGAAGTTAAAGGCGGTCTCCTAAAGTTGAAATTTTTTGTGAATAACCGAATCCAAAAGACTTAAACAGACTTTTTGGACGATCTGCTCATCAGAATACAACTCATGCCCATAATGAGGCAATACTTCCAATGAAACTTCTTTAGAGGTGGCCCATTCTACAGAGGGTATGGCATTATCATTTTCCCCATAAAGTAATCGAACAGGACAATCTGGCTTTGGGGCATCCAAAGAAAGATCTATAGGCGATACTGCATACAACGATTTCATAGGTAGTCCTTGCAAAGCAGCATTCCAGGCCACCGTACCACCGGCGCAAAAAGTTAAATAATGGCAAGGTTCGCTTTCCTTGTTGAGCAATTGTGCCACAGCCGTTTCCCTACCTCCATTTTGAAATGCCTCATAGAGGTTCTCTGGGGTACAAACTACAATATCCACACCTGCTAATTGCTGGGTATCGTGAAATTTAATATCAAAATATTGTTGCAAATAGCCTAGGTAAGAAGTGATCCAAAGACCTTTCTTTGAACCCCACATATCTGAAAGGATAACCAGTTTTTCTGCCATATAATGGGACTTTCGGTTGATTAAGGGACTTCAATTTGGGTAATATTGAATGATTTTTACTATTTTTTTGTCGATTGGTTGCATTTCATCGACCATTATCGAGATCTCGGGTCTTTTAGAGTTACAATAGATTATTCGTTCATCTGGAGCAATTCATCCAAATACGCCCTGTCATTAGATAATCTGGGGATCTTATGTTGTCCGCCTAGCTTGTCCTTAGATTTTAACCAATCGTAAAAAAGATTCTCCCGTGCAACATTTATTTTGGGCAAAGTCAAGGTCATATTATTATATCGTTTCGCCTCGTAATCTGAATTCAATGATTTTAGAGCCCTGTCTAATGATCTGGTAAAGTCGTCCATTTTATCCGGCGCTTTTCTGAATTCGATCATCCATTCATGAGCTCCTTTTTCTTTTCCTGACATAAAAACGGGGGCCACAGTATAGTCCTTGATCTCTGCCCCTGTCTTACCACAGATCTCTTTCAGCGCTTCCTCTGCATTCTCAATAATAAGTTCTTCCCCAAAGACATTTATATGGTGTTTGGTTCTACCTGTGATCTTGATCCGATAAGGATCTGTAGAAGTAAACCTAACAGTATCCCCTATTTTGTATCGCCAGAGACCTGCGTTTGTAGTAATTATGATGGCATAATTTTTTCCCACTTCCACATCCCATAAGGCAATGGCCTTTTGTTGTTCAGTACCATAGATATCCATTGGGATAAATTCGTAAAAGATGCCATAATCTAACATTAGTAGAAGATCGTCCGCATTATTCCTATCCTGAATCGCAAAAAAGCCTTCCGAGGCATTGTAGATCTCATAGTACTTGAAATTTTTTCTGGGCAATAATTTAGCATACTGATCACGGTACGGATTAAAACTTACGCCACCGTGAAAATACACCTCCAGATTTTCCCAGATCTCGAAGAGATGGTTCTTCCCGGTCTCTTCCAGAACCCTGTTCAATAATACCAGCATCCAGGAAGGTACGCCAACGAGACTGGTAACATTTTCCTGTATGCTTTCCTGAATTATGGCGTGCATCTTGGTTTCCCATTCGCTCATCAGCGATACTCTATTACTTGGAGTGCTACTCAGCTCGGCCCAAAAGGGCATATTGTCAATTAGAATTGCTGAGAGATCCCCAAAGAAGGTACCATTGTCCTCATATAGTTCCTTGCTACCCCCAAGACGCAGGCTCTTCCCCTTAAAGAGCTGGGAATTCTCATTGTTGTTGAGATAAAGACAGAGAAGATCTTTGCCCGACTTATAATGACAATCTTCCAGGGCTTCTTCGCTTACAGGGATGAATTTGCTTTTTGCATTGGTAGTACCACTACTTTTAGCGAACCATTTGATGGTAGTGGGCCAAAATATATTTTGCTCTCCTTTCCTTGTCCTTTCAATGATGGGTTCCATCTCTTCGTAAGAAACAACAGGTACGCGTTCCCGAAATTCTTTGTATTGTGTTATAGAAGAAAAATCGTACTTCTTCCCAATCTCTGTGTCCTCCGCAATTTCGAGGAGTTGAAATAATACCTCCTCCTGTACTTCTGCCGGGTACTTCAGGAAAAGTTCTATCTGGTGATAGCGCTTTTTAAGCAACCAGGACGCAATGGAGTTAAATAAAGGAATGGGCATTTTTCGGTATCTTTGACTAGCTAAAAATAAGGCCAAAAGGTAACAATTTAAATTGGATAATTTATAAATACGAGCATGCAGTACGAAGGTGTTTTACGTAAAATGAAAACCGAAATAGGAGAGCCTATTCAGTATTATCTGGTGTTTGAAAATGATTTTCTTAATGTGAATCAGGTGTTGAATAACACATTGAGTATTCAGTTTCTAAAATTTCAGTGCCTGAACTGTGGTTTGGAACGACCTATTTTCCGCCAGGGTTTTTGCCGGAGCTGTTTCTACGAGATCCCTTCTGCCGGGGAGTGGATCATGCACCCGGAATTAAGTACCGCCCATCTTGATAAAGAAGACAGGGACCTCGAGTACGAAAAAAAGGTACAATTGCAACCCCATATTGTCTACCTCGCTAATTCGAGCAATGTAAAGGTGGGGGTAACACGCAAGACCCAGGTGCCTACCCGCTGGATAGATCAGGGAGCTCATGAGGCTATTGAAATAGTGGAAGTGCCCAATCGTTACCTGGCCGGGATAACCGAGGTAGCACTTAAAGACCATGTTGGAGATAAGACCAACTGGCGTAAAATGCTCACAAACAATGTAGATGATGAGGACCTGGTGACCTGGCGTAACAAATTAAAACAATACATTCCGGCAGAAGCCGCTCCTTATTTTATTGAGAATAACACTGAAACTGAACTTCATTTTCCCGTGTTGCGATATCCTGAAAAAGTAAAGAGCCTGAACCTGGATAAGACACCCAAATTTGAAGGTAAATTAATGGGAATCAAAGGACAGTATCTCTTATTTGAAGACAATACAGTTTTTAATATCCGTGGTAGCGAAGGCTATTATGTCTCCCTGGGCCTTATTTGATGGTGTCTTTTTTTACAACTACCGTATCCTTTTTCTTTTTCTTCAATAGACCTCCAAGAACAGATTTGGCAGCTTCTTTTACCACATCGTTCTTAGTTGCAGCTGCACTGCTATCTTTCTTCGTTGTATCAGCCTTTTTGGTATTCGCTTTCAGAATTCCTCCAAGAGTTTCCTTCACTGCATCTGTGGTAGTGGTTTTAGTGGTAGTAGTATCAGTATTCCCTTTTTTCCCGGCTAGCAGGCCTTCTATTAGAGTTGATGCTTTTTCTTTGCCCTGATTTACCAATTTTTGTTTTTGAATGTCAATTAAACTGGCAGTAAGGTCCTTCACCCCAGATGTAAGATCGGTTGTTACCTTAGGACTACTATACAATCCGCCAATAGAGACTCCAACAGGGATCGTCAGGTTTTGTAAACTACTGTCATCGATCCTGGCGATCAGATTATTTACCTCAGATCCCAGGTATTTTGCAGGGACCTGCAAAGTAGCTTTGTAATTGAGATTCTTATCAAAGCTATGACTGCCATTAACGGTAACTCCAATATCCTGATAACTAAAGGTAATTGGCTTAACGGTAACTACACCATCATTAAAAGAAAGTGCTGTTTTAAGTCCGTTGAGATTGAGCTTCTCCGGTTTAAAGAAATTTAATTGTGTAGCCATGGCATTCAATACATTGGCCTTTTCCGGGCTGATCCTGGTCTCAAGCAGTTCTGCCAGCACATCACCGGTGATCGTAGCAAGGTTAGGAGTAAAATCAGGACTCAATTTCCCGGAGATCTGAATAGTTGAATTTAATTTTCCCTGCAAAGCTGAGGCTACAGGTGCCAGGACCTTTAAAAGGGATAGTTCATTAAAAGCCTCCGCTAATTGAAATTGCTCTGCCCCTAAGCGCATAGCAAAAGTTGGTGTCTCTTCCTTTGTGGACACCTCCCCATTCACTGCTAATTTTCCGTTGAACAATGAGGAAGTAAGGTTGCTTAAGGTGGCTGTTTCGTCCTTGATCCGCAGTACTCCTTCAACATTCTTCAGGACCAAATTGTCATATAGAACGGTTTGTGCCTTCGCATTTATGGTACAATTCAGAAAGGATGGGATCTTAATATTAGAAGCCTCTTCAGTAGGCTCTGTATTTTTTACTTCTTCGCTTTCAGTTACCATAAAGTCGTTCAGAGAAAAGGTATTGGAGGCCAGGTTAAAGTTCCCTTCAACCTCCTCCTTATTGAACATAAAGCCCAATAAATTATTCAGCGTACCAGATACATTAAAGTCGGTTTTACCCATGGTTCCCTGCATCTTATTCAGGCTAACTCGTTCCGGTTTAAAATCCATTGCAATGGTCTGAAATTGAACCGGAGCAGTCAATTCCTCATTACTGTATTCAAATCCATCAATGCTCAACTGCCCTGAAGTTCGTGTTTTGGCATACTGCTTCTTTTCCAAAGAAGCCATGTCAAAGGATGTAGATACCTTGGCTTTTAGCAAACCTTTCAAGTCTTTTTCAGCGGCATATGGGTAGGCTCTGGACAGGTTTGCCAGATTCATATTCGCATCTATCTGAGCATTAACCCTGGTGTTGCCTGTAAGATCCCACACTTTGGCATTCATCGCAAAGCGGTCCTGATCTATTCCAAAGGATGCCTTCTCTACAGTGACGTAGGTGTCTTCTAACAGACCTGTTTCGTTGGTAACTTCAGCAGCAATAACAATGTTCTCAACTGCTTTTGGGAGATCGGGGTATTTAAACGATGCCTGATCTGATCGAATATCTATCCTGAAAGTTGGAATGTGAATTTCATCTATCTTCCCTTTGAATTCACCTTCAACCATAAAATTCCCTGTGGTTGCAACATCCTTGATGTTTTTCGAATATTGCTCCGGGAAGAGGGCCAGGAAGTTCTTAAAATCAGAGGAGGGAGTTTGGAACTTTATATCCACATCATTGTAATCATCTGCCACCTGCACGAAGCCTTCAAAGACCAGGGGTAATTGGTTAATTCGCCCGCTATTCTTTAAAAAGGTAAAGGTAAAGGTCTCGAGATCGATTCCTACAAGGGCCTCCAGGGCTATCTCGTGTTTGTTCAGGTATTCGGTACCATCCATGCGTAAACTTAACAGTGCGTCTGAATTGGTCTGCAATTCTGAACTCTTTAATGACAGGTCCCCGGATCCACGGTGTTCTATTTCTGAAACTTCTACATACATGCCACCGGCTATGTCATTGTACACAACACGCGATTGGCTAATATTATAATCTTGTAAGTCTAAAGTAAAGTTGCTGTCTGAATTGCTTGAATCTTCCGTGCTTGTTTCTTTGGCAATGTCATAATTGACCTGTTCTGCTTCATTGATCTGAATATTTAAAAAGGCCTTGTCCAGACTCAGGCTTTTGAGTTGAATAGGTTCTGAAGCATCTTTAAATAGCTCATAAACAGATAGTGTAAGACCTACTTGCCCTGCTTTGAAAAGTGTGTCCCCTTCAAAGGGCGCGTTGTTCAGCAGTACCACGTCACTTATTCGCAATTCTGCATTAGGAAAGCTCCGAAAAAGGCTCAGATCGGCTTCGGCAAAATCGAAAGAACCGTTAATACCGTTATTTACTTTGGTTTTTATGATCTGCCCTATTTTACCTTCCAGTACAAATGGGGCCGCAATCAAAATTCCAACAAGGAGCAGGATGATACCGGTTGCTATTTTTACAACTTTTTTCTTCATTTATTAAGATTTAGAGGTGGAAGCGGGTTAGATCTCCAGCTGAATTTCTTCTCCCATTTTCAATTTAAACCGCTTCCGTAAGATATATACGAAAAAATACAGAAAAGGGGTGTCGAGCATTGCAATAAATACTTTAAAAAGGAATCCACTGATGACAAGACCGGTAAAAAGGGTCCATGGCAATACCTGAAAAACGCATAGTAATCCTACTACGGTAAAGGTATCTATGAACTGTGACAAAAAGGTCGAAAAATTATTCCGTATCCAAAGGTATTTCCCCTTAGTTACCCGTTTCCAAAAGTGGTAAATGGCAATGTCTACATACTGTGCACATAAATAAGCTATCATAGAGGCCAATACGGCAATGGGTGAAAGTGCAAAAACACTCCGGAAAACCTCATCTCCGATCGGAGAGGCCGGAATTGCCGGTGCCATTTCTGCCAGCAAGATGATCCCCATTGAAAAAAAGGAGGCAAAGATCCCGGCAGTAACGATCTGATTGGCCTTTTTCCTCCCATAGATCTCCGAGATAAGGTCTGTTATCAAAAAAGTGATAGGATAAGGCAAGACACCTACAGAGATCTCGAAAAGTGAGGCACCAAACACGGTGATATCTCCAAACGGTTTCCAGTAAAAAAACTTCTGAAAAATTAGATTGGAAACAACCAGGGAAGTTATAAAAAGAGCTCCGAGGTACAAGTAGATCTTGTACGCAACTTTTTTATCCTTCGCGGTCATCCTCTTACTTAATAGTTAGCCTGAAAGGCATGCTGGCTTGAATGCCTTGTTGCCTGGTGGTCCTCTTTAGGTCTTTATAGAGTCCGAAAGCTTCTTCTCCCAATTCAGCTTTGATCACGTCTTCCTGAACTCTGGTTTTGGCTCCGGAGAGGTCTTCCATAAGCATTTCAAAATTCGACTTGTACCTTGGGTATCTGCGAATACTATAACTTGAAATATCTGCAAGGTCTGCCGCCGAATCAATGGCATCATTCAGACTTCCCAACTCATCTATCAAACCAAGTTCTTTTGCATCTACTCCGCTCCAGACTCTTCCCTGGGCCAGGCTGTCTGCCCTGGCCATTGAGATATTTCTCCCGTCTGCTACTCTGCTTAGAAAGGTTTGGTAAATAGTTTCAATACCTTCGGTAACCACACCTCTGAACTGTGGGGTCATAGGTTCAAAAAGGGAATATTCGGTAGAATTAATATTCGTTGTCACCTGATCAGCATTAATACCAATATTCTTTGCCAATTCACTGATGTTTGGAACGGTACCAAAAACTCCGATAGAGCCTGTAATGGTAGTAGGTTCTGCAAAGATCTTGTCGGCCCCCACGGATATATAATACCCTCCTGAGGCGGCTACATCACCCATAGAAACTACTACCGGTTTTTCTTTCTTTGTTAGTTCTATCTCCCGCCAAATAATATCTGAGGTAAGAGCACTGCCTCCGGGTGAATTGACCCGTAAGACCACGGCTTTGACCTTTTTATCTTTCCGGGCTTTGATCAACGCCCTGTTGATGAGGCCCTGTCCAATATAATTAGGTCCACCCTCCCCGTAGAGGATCTCTCCCTGGGCATAGATCACAGCGATACGGTCACTACCGGAATTCAGTGATTTCTTTCTCGCTTCTTTCATATAATCAGACAACTCTATATACTGAATGTCCTGGTCCTCATCCCGGCCACTTGCTTTCTTTAAGATAGTCTCATATTGGTCCCTGTATAAAAGGTCATCTATCAGACCCGACTGTTTCGCATACTTCGGACTGCGTCCGCCAAGTGTATCAGCAATAGTGTTCAGGTGGTCTGTACTAAGGTCTCTGTCTACTGCGATCTCTTCAATTACAGATCCCCAGAGCGACTCTAATAATTCTTTTATTTGAGTGCGGTTGGCCTCACTCATTTCATTTTCCAAATAAGGTTCCACCGCGCTTTTGTATTTCCCGTGGCGGATCACCTCCATTTTAACACCTGTCTTTTCCTGTAATTCTTTGTAAAATAGTACCTCGGCTGAAAGACCTCTGAAGTCCATACCTCCCACCGGGTTTAGGAAGACACTATCGGCTACACTAGCCAAAAAATAGTCCTTTTGCATGTAGAGATCAGAATACGCATAGACAAACTTCCCGGACTCCTTAAAATCGCGAAGGGCCTCTCTGATAGCTTGTGTTTGTGACCAACCGGCCATTACAAATTGGCTTTTAAGACTTATCCCTTTTATCTTATTGTCATCCTTTGCCACGGCAATGGTGTGCAAGATATCATCTAAACCAACAGACTCTTCAAATAGTCCGGCAAATGGATCGGCCTCATTACTCCCGGTATAGTCATTGATGGGATCTTCAAATTGGAGTTCCAATACTGAGTTGTTCTTAACCGTAACGCCTTCTTCTACATTGGCCAGGCTTATAAAGATCAGGAACATAAAAAATAGCATTCCAAAGGCTATAAGAGTCCCAAGAATAGCTGCTAAAAGGTTTCGTAAGAATTTCATATATCTTCTTGCTTAATCGCCTCAAAGATAATGAATGAGCCTATCTCAGAGCGAATCTTGGCTATATTTTAAGGAAATGGAGAAATAGGTAATCCTTATTTTCAATCTCAAAGAACAATACACATATTTCAATTCCAATATTGACATTTGATATAATTCTCTACTTTTGAAAAAAACTAATGGAAGAGCTTACCCTTACCACGCCTGCGCTTTTATTCTCCGCCATCTCATTGATCATGCTGGCATATACCAATAGGTTCCTTGCCTATGCAGCAGTGATCCGGAACCTGCACGATAAATATTTGGAACAACAGGACGAATCCTTAATTGAGCAAATCAAAAATCTGAAAAAACGCTTAAATCTGACTCGATGGATGCAGATCTTTGGTATCACAAGCCTTCTTCTCTGTGTGCTCACCATGTTCCTGATTTATATAGAACAACATGTGATGGCAATATGGATCTTTGGTATTGCTTTGCTGCTCCTTATCCTATCACTCGCCCTGTTAATAAGGGAAATTCAAATTTCCACCCAGGCATTAAAACTTCATTTGAGTGACATTGAAAAGCATTTGAATACCTGATTAAATGCCATTTTGGGGTTCACCTCAATTGAAAGGATGAAAATTTTGATGTTCTAACAGAATTAGAAAACTTAAGATAGGAATTACTAAAACTCATCTTTCTTCTTCCGATATAACTTGAAATAATACCAGGCTGCGATACCGCCAACAAAGGAAAATATGGCAAGCATCCAGAAAACATGCTGATGGCCTTCGGCTCCGGGTGAACTATCCAGGAGATATCCCATGGCAGGTCCGGCAAATATATCGGGTGTATACCCAATGAGCGAGATAAGTCCCACGGCGGTACCGGTTAGCACCAAGGGGATCTGCCCCCTTTGCATTACTGCAAAATAAAGCGATCTGGCAGCATACACTCCCGTAGCCACCACTAAAATGGAGATGAAGAACAGGGCAGATGAGGAAGCAGATACGATGCCTGTAGCAAATAG
>JABDQS010000020.1 GCA_013042125.1 Eudoraea sp. | reverse complement strand
AGCATACGGAGGGGAAGCCTCTATTGAGATCAAGGATGCTACCGATATCACCTATAACGATCCTGCTCTCGTGTCAGCTATGCTTCCTACCTTACAACGAGTTGCTGGCGATAGCCATGTACAGATGCAAAAGGCGATTACAGGAGCAGAAGATTTCTCTTATTTCCAGCGCGAAGTACCCGGATTTTTTTTCTTCCTTGGTGGGATGACCCCGGGCAATACGGAGTCTTTTCCACATCACACTCCTGATTTTCTAATAGATGATAGTGGGTTGCTACTGGGTGTAAAGGCACTCACAGAACTGAGTTTGGATTATTTGAACAAATCGTGATGAACATAGATCAATTAAATATGAAGATGAAGAAATATTTGAGTGTTCTCTTAATGGTCTGTATGACAGGAATTGGATGGGCACAGAATAAGAAGGAGTTGATTCTGAAAGTAGAAGAGTTAGAAACAGATCTGCAGGATACACAGTCGGCCCTTTCCGCAAGTAAACAGGAAGCTGCCAAATTTAAGGCAGAGATGGATGCGGTTAACTTTCAATTGGCAGAGTTAAAGGCTACCAATGCATCACTTCTTGAGAACCTCACGAATTTCACCGAACTATCCAGTAAGAAAACAGATAATATCAGCAAGTCACTGGAATCGCTTCGTGCGAAAGAAATACAATTGAAAACGATCAGTGATGCCTTAACCAAAACCGATTCTACAACTCTTGCTCTTCTTACATTGTTTAAGAATTCCTTGGGCACAGACGCCAAAACTGGCCTCAATAACGGAGCAGTGACGGTAGTGCTCGAAAATACCTTTCTCTTTAATGAGGTAGATAAGAATTATAATGTAGTTGAGAATGCCTTGCCGGTGCTGGAAAAGATAGCCATGGTTCTGAAACAACAACCAAACCTTAAAATATTGGTTGAAACGAACAGCAATGCTCTGGAATTTAAGGAATTGAAACTAGCAGACAATTGGGATCTCAGTGCCCTGCAGGCTGCTTCTGTGGTTAGGGTATTAAGTGATACCTATGCTATTGCTCCCGGGCGTATGCAGGCCATAGGTAAGAGTGAGTATGGTTTTGACGGTATTGAAACTACTACCAGAATCAGGATCCAGCCGCCTTATGAAGGTTTTTACAAAACGGTAAAAGAGATGATGAAGTAAGAGGTTCTGGAATTGCAAAAAAGGAAGTATAAGGGATTAACTATTTTATACTTTTTGATAAATCTATGCGTTGTAGATTCGTAAATACAACCAAAACCTAAACATCATGACCGGAGACGGAATATTTCAATTATTCGCCTTTTTATTACCAGCAGTTGTCACAGGGGCTGTAGCTTTTTATTTTTTCAGACTTCATACTAATAATGAAGAAGGAAGAAGACGATATTTGCTCCATAAAGATTCACAAAAAAATACCTTACCGATCAGGCTACAAGCCTATGAAAGATTGGCTCTTTTCCTGGAACGAATTTCCATTCCAAATCTCGTAGTACGCGTAGCGCCTAAATCGGCAGACAAAACAGAATATGAAAACCTATTGATCAAGAATATCGAAAATGAATTTGATCATAATCTGTCACAGCAGATCTATATGAGCGATGAATGCTGGAACGTAATAAAAGCAGCCAAAAGTGCCACTATTCAGGCGATCAGGCGTGCCGCGTTGAGCGAATCGGATACTTCGGATAAACTGCGGGAAGATGTCCTCAATGAAACTATGGATAAGCAATCTCCTTCTGCAACGGCGTTGGCTTATGTTAAAAGAGAGATAGGTGAACTTTGGTAGTTGAACTACTCCAGATTCATTTGTAACTGACTATGCTGATGGCTTTTCATTTCAGCATACTGAAAGCCACTCTCCCACCAACTGGTCATCTTTTCTTTCTCAAAGATCAGGGAATTGGTGGTTAGTACGGTAGGCGTATAATACAAATTGATAATGGCGTCATTATTGTTGGCCACAAATTTCCCAATTCGGATATTTTGGCGCTCTATCCTGTCTAGCATAAATGAGAACATATTTGTCAGAAGTGAGAACGCATTTCGAGAAGGCATTCTGTTAAAATGGGTTGTTTCTGTATGAAGGATGATGGCATCAACAACCGTGGCCCCTCTTTTTACAGCCTCTTCAATAGGGACCATACTGCCTAAGCCTCCATCAGCATATTCGCAACCTTCTTTGCGGACAAGGCTCATAAATGGCGTGTAATTACATGAGATCCATATCCATTCACAAAAATCGTCGTAATCAAAATCATTTATAGACTTATATTCGATCTGATTCAATGACAAGTTAGATACGGTTACCACAATATCCTTTGGTCCGTTCTTCAAGGTTTCAAATTCTTCCCGGGTAATCGTATTTCGTATAAGGTTTAGAAGGTTATGACTCTCTCCAAATGTCTTGCTCCCGTGATAAAAGTTCTTTAGTACATTCCAATGAGCTATTCCTATGTTAGAGATGCCGTGTTTCTTCTGAATGGTAAATGGGCAATTGCTAAATATATTATCCTGGTTTACCGAGGTATATACGTCCTTGATTTTTTGGATCTTCTGAAGTGCAAGGTGCGATATAAGCAAACTGCCTGTAGAAGTACCTAAAAAAAGATCGTACTTGTGATTCCGTTGCTCCATTAAATATTGGGCCACACCTCCTGCAAATGCTCCTTTGCTTCCACCTCCCGAAATGACGAGTGCTCTCATTCTTGAAATAATTTTAAAGAAAGATACTCATATTCCGCTCCATCTAGCATATCCAATATGGAAGCGAGGCGTTGTTTTTGTTCATTATTATCCATTAGTCTGTCTACCGTATCTCTTGCGAACTTCCTGAATTGCCACACAGGATGAACAGCTGCATTGATCAGATCCTTTAGGTTCTGATCCGTAAAAGAAAACACTTCCCCTATAAGACCAAAAGCCAGCTGCCTGACTTCCATTGGGTTGTTAGCTGCTGTATAACCAAATAGCTCTATTTGGTATTGAGATCTTTCATCCGCTGTTGCATAATCACTGGTTAAGATAGCCAAAAGCAACCATACTTGCCTGATATTCTTATTCGAAAACCCAACCAGATCCCTGGTTTGATCCAAATATTCCTTACGTTCCTCCGGAGCTTGTATCCAGAGCCGGTATAAGGCATTCTCTATAGTAATGTAGCTTTTGTCTAACAGTAAGGATTCGTAATTTTCGATCAAAAGATCTGAAATAGGTTTAGGATTCAAAGCAAGTGCCTGTCTGATCTTCAGGTCCTTGGTTTTGAATGCCATTTTAAGAAAGTCATGAGATAGTGATTTATAATAAAGATCTATGATCCGTTTCCTGAATTCTGAGGAGGTAGTGGCATCCCAATACCGTCTTAAAATGGCCTCATTGTTCTCTGAACTTGTGGTAAGCTCACGTTTCATAGTTAGAAAGCTATTTATGGTTGCAGAATTCTTTCGCAAGTGGGCTTTTATTTCTTCTGATCTAAATTTAGTGTCTTGCAACCAGTCCTTTGTGAAATTACTCAGGTCTTGTTCACTGACCCTCTCCATAACCTCTATAAGATCTGTTACCGTAACATTTTTATATTGATAGGTATTTAAGAAGGTGCGAATTCCATTTTTGAAAATATCATCTCCCAAATGTACCCGTAGCATATATACCGCCAAAGCACCTTTGTCATAAAAAGTTATACTACTTGCCTTTGGATCTAACAAAGACTCCCCCTCCCCTTTTCTGGCAAGTGCCTCTAATGCCTGTGCTTTATCAAAAAGCAACCAATGGAAATACTCTTCACCAAAGAGTTCTTTCTCTGCCAAAGCAGCATAGTAGGTGGCAAAGCCCTCATGCAACCAGTGATTTGATGCATCTTTTTCTGTAACTAGATTGCCAAACCATTGATGACTAAGTTCATGAGCATTGACATTCACATAATTCTTGTCTGTAAAAGCCGTGGAATCTATCATAAATGACTCCGAAAAAATAGTAGTGCCTGTATTCTCCATCCCGGCATATAGAAAGTCGCGCACCGGGATCTGCTTGTAGTTTTGCCAGGGATATGCGATCCCTATTTCCTGCTCCAGGAAGTTAAAGATCTCTTTGGTGTATCTAAAAGTTGGCTCTGCCAACATGCTGTCCTTGGGATAGAAATAATTAGAGATGGAGATCCCGGAATTGGAGTGGAGCTCATTCGATCTGTAATTTCCGATAGCAAAGGCCAGCAAGTAGCTACTCATGGGTTGTGACATATCAAAAGTCCACCGTTTCAGCTGACCATTTTCAGAGGTATCTATTAATTTTCCATTAGCCACTACTGTATAGTTTCTATCGAAAGTGATGCTCATGTCAAACTCCACCTTCTCGTTCATATCATCAAAAGAGGGCACCCAGTAACTGCTGTATTTCCCCTGCCCTTGTGTCCAGATCTGTTCATTTTCGGGGATGTCATCATCCCACCCAAGAAAATAGACTGTTTGTTTCGGTGTACAGTTATAGGAGATCTCCAGGGAGTATTCCTTACCCGCTTTAAATTTCTTGTCAATGGTCAATTGATCTTTATCATAGGAGTATCGTACCTTCTTTCCATTAAGACGCACCCACTCAATTTGCATATTTCGGGCATCGATGAAAATGGAATTTGTTTTTGCCGCAACTTGCAACCGATATAGTACCTTTCCTTTTAGAGTCTTATTTGCAGTTTGTATATTGAGATCTATTTGTCCGCTGATAAAATCAACTTCGTTGTTCCTCTGACAAAGCAGTGAAACATTGCTCAATAAAAACAATCCCAAAAGAATAAATTTCCTCATGTGTGGATTCTTCACTTTCCAAATTTAGTATTTTGATCTGTTGCAGTTGACTACCGTAACCTTTAATTTAGACGAATGAATCCCAATCTCTTACAGACCCCTATTACCTACCTCAAAGGAGTGGGGCCAAACCGTGCACAGGTATTGCAGTCAGAGCTTGGAATTCAGACGTACGAAGATCTCTTAAGCCTTTATCCTAATCGTTACATTGACAAGACCAGGTATTACAGGATAAATGACCTGGAACGCAACTCCGCAGAGGTACAACTCATGGGTAAGATAGTACACCTAAAAACCATAGAGCAAAAAAGGGGGAAAAGACTGGTGGCCACCTTTGTGGATGACACAGGAGAAATGGAACTTGTCTGGTTCAGAGGCCAAAGATGGATCAAGGAGCAATTGCAGATCAATGTGCCTTATGTGATCTTCGGGAGAACCAATTGGTTCAATGGTAAATTTTCCATGCCTCACCCCGATATGGAATTACTCTCAGATCACGAAAAAGGTCTGCGCATTGCCATGCAGCCAATCTATCCTTCTACAGAAAAGCTAAGTAACAAAGGGATCACTAACAAAGTGATCAGTAACCTGGTAAAGCAACTTTTTTCTGAAACGAAAGGAAACTTTACGGAGACGCTGTCTAGTCAGATACTGGAAGATCTAAAACTCATATCGCGCAGTGACGCCATATTTAATATTCACTTTCCTAAGGATCAAAATCTATTGGCCAGGGCGCAATTCAGGTTGAAATTTGAAGAGCTTTTTTATATTCAACTGCAGCTCATCTCCAAGAAATTACTGCGAAAACAAAAGATCAAAGGCTTTCCTTTTTCTCATGTGGGTGATCATTTCAATACCTTTTACAAAGATTATCTGCCCTTTGAACTGACAAGGGCCCAACAAAAGGTGATCAGGGAGATACGAGCAGACCTTGGCAGTAATGCCCAAATGAACAGGCTCTTACAGGGCGATGTAGGTTCAGGAAAGACCATTGTGGCACTCATGAGCATGCTGCTGGCCATAGACAATGGCTTTCAATCTTGCCTGGTTGCCCCTACTGAGATATTGGCCAATCAGCATTATAATGGCCTTAAGGAGATCCTGGGAAGTATGGACATCAAAATTGCCCTCCTCACCGGTTCTGTAAAAAAATCTAAACGCAAGGGCATCCACGAACAATTAGAAAGCGGCGAACTCCATATTCTGGTAGGGACGCACGCTGTATTAGAACACAAGGTGCAATTCCATAATCTGGGATTGGCAATTATAGATGAGCAACACCGGTTTGGGGTGGCACAACGGTCCAAATTATGGCATAAAGGAAGCCCACCCCAGACCCCTCCCAAAGGGAGGGTGAATGAAATTCATCACAAATATCAAACAGCTAGGCCTTCCGCTTATAAGCTTTTAAAAGA
>JABDQS010000014.1 GCA_013042125.1 Eudoraea sp. | reverse complement strand
GGCATAGGTCATCGCTACTGCTTTACCATCTAGGAGCGCTGGTTGTAGTTTTGGGATCTGTTTTACAATCCGGAGACCTTCATTCTCAAAAACCTTCTCCAAAGATCTTGACTTTATATTGGTTATAGTTCCGGTAGTATCCACCACGAATTGAACATAAACTTTACCCGTCTTTCGTTTTTCGAGAGCACTTTTCGGATATTCAAAATGGGCAATAGTGTGCGCTTTCATCTGGTTCTTAAAGCATTCTTCCGTCCCATTATCCGCACAAGGGATCTCATTAAAATATGGTAAGGAGGATACATCTCTTGTGGTGTATACTTTTATTTCCTGCCCGTAGGCCATTGAAGACAAGCATAAAAGAATTAGAAACTGCAGACCTCTCATAGACACCTAATTTAACAATTTGAATGAGATCGGAAAGGAAAATGGAGCCCGAACATTTCTCCCTTCCTGCATGGCTGGGGTAATTATTGGCAACAATTTGATGATCCGCAGGGTCTCATCTGCCAACAGTTGATGCGGGGCAATGAGGCTAATATCACTGATAGAGCCATCGATATTGATCATAAAATTGGCATACACTGTTCCCTGAATGTTCTTTAACTGGGCCATTCTCGGATATCGGAAATTATCCCGTATGTGTTCCTGCATTTTTTTGTTAAAACACGATCTAGAATCTTCATTCGAGAGGTTTTCGCATCCCGGGAAGATGGGGACGCGGTCTAATGTTGCTGCTATGGAATCATTGAACTGCGCAGGTCTTTGTAAGGGCTTTCTGAGGTCATTACTTTTAGGCGGAAGACCGAATTGAATGGGAATATTTACGCTGGTGGTTACCTTTTCTCCATTTTGTAACCCCGGACTCATTTTTGGTAGTTCGGTAATAAGTCGAATGGCCTCTTCTTCCAGACTTGGATGCTCACCACTGGCCATTACGTTCACTACTTTTCCTTTCTGATCTATCATAAAAGAAGTGTACACCCTTGAATTTATGTTCTTAAGATTTACTTCAGGGGGATAAACAAGGTTTTGTTGAACATAAGAGGAAAACTCACGGTAGAAACAAGCGCGAAGTTCATCTCCACTCTGGCCTTTACAGCTTTTGAAAGCGGGGGCTTTTTCAATAGTTTCAAGTGGGTAATGGTCCTGAGAAAGCCCGAAAGAGGGTGATATGCATAAAATGATTAAGAGTATATATTTAATCAAAACCTGTTAAAACTTGTTGAGTTTAAAAGCTATCGGAATAGAAAAGGGTATCCTTGTAGGGATTCCATCCACTAAAGCAGGCTCAAATTGTGGCAATAATTCGATGATACGAATTGCTTCAATCTGGAGAATGTCTGCTGCGCCTTTAGTTCTTATATTCTCTATTTCACCTTTTTCGTTAATTACAAAAAGAATATAGACTTTTCCCTGAATATTATTTCTGTACGCTTCTTCCGGGTACTTAAAATTTGTGGATATATGTTGTTTCATATTTGTGGTGAAACAATTGATGGTTTCCTGATATAAAAGATTTTCACACCCAGGAAATATGGGTACCATCACTATTTTTCCGCCTGAATAATCTTTTTCCAAATCAAATGAAAGGACTTTTTGAGGTGTCACCTCCTTGTTTACTTTATAGATAAAATCAAATTCATGCAGCGACCTGTAACCTTCAGGTCTTCTATGGGCAATATCAAATCGGGGTAATTTATTTAAAAAGTTTTCATAAACATCATAAGATTCATTACTCAGAATCTTATTGGAAATTGAAATTTGAATAGGATATTTGTCGAAACGACCTCTATCGTTCAGACTGAAACCAATTGAAATTCGCAGTGTGTCATCCTGGATTCTCAATTTTCTTAATTCATTATTAGTGATGTCTGCAAGAGCATTTCCGAAAAGATCTGACAGACATTTGTTTTTATCAATTACCCCGTCGCAGTCCTTTAAAGTGATCTGCTCACGAAGTGCGTATTTTTCAGATAGAGTATTCTGCGAGAAAGTAGAATGAAATGAAAGAAATACACCTATAATAAACAGTATAATTCTCATACGAAGACGATTAAATTGCTACCATCCCTTTTATATGCGGATGCGGATCGTAATCGAGCAGTGTAAAGTCCTCAAATTTGAAATTGAAAATATCTTTTACTTCCGGGTTCAGGACCATTTTAGGCAAGGGTCTAGGTTCTCTGCTTAGCTGTAACTCAATTTGCTCCATATGGTTGTTGTAGATATGGGCATCACCAAAGGTGTGTATAAATTCCCCGGGCTCATAACCACAAACCTGTGCTACCATCAATGTAAATAAGGCATAGGAGGCTATATTAAAAGGAACCCCTAAAAAGATATCGGCACTTCGCTGGTACAATTGACAAGACAGCTTGCCGTCTGCCACGTAGAACTGGAAGAAAGCGTGGCAGGGCGGAAGGGCCGCTTTACCATTGGCTACATTCTCTGCGAAGGACCTGGATGAATCTGGTAAGACACTTGGGTTCCATGCCGCCACCATCATTCTTCTGCTGTCCGGATTGGTTTTTAATGTATGAATAAGATTTTTTATCTGATCAATTCCGTCTCCGTTCCAGTTGCGCCATTGGTACCCGTACACCGGACCCAGATCTCCATCCTCATTGGCCCACTCATTCCATATCCTAACCCCATTCTCCTGCAGATATTTCACATTGGTATCTCCTTTCAGGAACCATAATAATTCATGTACGATGGATTTTAAATGTAATTTTTTGGTGGTCACCATTGGGAAACCTTCACTCAGATCAAAACGCATCTGGTAACCAAAAACGGAAATGGTGCCCGTTCCGGTGCGGTCATTTTTAATATTGCCTTGTTCCAGTGTATATTTTAGGAGATCGTGGTATTGTTTCATAGTGTAATGAGAATAAATCTTTTGAGCTTTGGTAAAAATAAAAAAACGGGGCCATAGCTCCCTTATGGAAGTATCTATCTTTTGAAAACTTATCAACGAGAAAAGATAAACGAATATCTGGTCTGGACTAGCCCAGGATCATTCCGGCGATAGTAGCGGATAATAGTGATGCCAGGGTGCCGCCCAAAACGGCTTTAAGGCCAAATTCAGAAAGTGTCTTGCGTTGGCCGGGTGCCAGTGACCCAATACCGCCTATCTGAATGCCGATAGAGGCAAAATTGGCAAAACCACACAACATATACGTAGCCATGATGATCGACTTATTATAGGTGAAGTGGATACCATTACTATAGTCTTTTAGTTCGGCCAACTGAATATATCCAACGAATTCGCTGGCAGCCAGTTTTACCCCAAGCAATTGTCCCATCAACAAAATGTCCTGGGTGTTGACACCTATCAACCACATCAGAGGGGCAAATATGACCCCTAATATTGCCTCAAGGGATAGTTGTTCATAAGCAGAGTTTGCACTTATCCAGGTATTTAAGGTGGTGAGATCCCCCAACCAGCCAAGTATACCATTCATCATGGCAATAAAGGCAATAAAGACCAATAACATGGCCCCAACGTTTACCGCCAATTTTAATCCTTCTGTAGTGCCATTGGCAATGGCATCCAGAATATTTGAACCTATCTTTTCGGAAGATATGTGTATCTCCTTGTTTACAGGATCTGTTTGCGGATACAGGATCTTGGATACCACTATGGCCCCGGGAGCGGCCATTACGGATGCTGCAATAAGATGACGGGCAAATTCTAGCCGTAATTGTTCATCATTTCCTCCCAGAAATCCGATATATGCTGCCAATACTCCCCCGGCCACTGTGGCCATACCGCCTATCATGACCAGTAAGATCTCAGAGCGGTTCATTTTTTCCAGATAGGCCTTAATAAGCAAGGGAGCCTCTGTTTGTCCCAGGAAAATGTTCCCGGAAACACTAAGACTTTCAGCCCCGGATATACCGAGGAATTTGGAAAGCAACCATGCCAGACCTTTTACGATCTTTTGTATGATCCCCAGATAATAGAGTACGGAGGTAAGAGCAGAAAAGAATATGATGGTGGGTAATATCTGAAAAGCGAAAATGTATCCAATATTGGGATTGTCCAAATTAAGAAGTCCGCCAAAAATAAATTCGCTCCCTGCCAAGGTATATTTTAGGATCTCGTTAAAGAACTGCCCCAATTTATTAAAGAACCATTGAATGGCGGGTACTTTCAGTATCCCAACGGCGAGTACTAATTGAATAGACAAGCCGGTCCCGGCCGTTTTCCAGTTGATGGCCTTTCTATTGGCGGAAAATAGATAGGAGATAAAAACAAGGACGAGCATTCCCAGAATACCCCGCCATAGACTATTGATAGAAAATCCCTGATTGGCTACTATAGGGCTGTTGATATCTGCTTCCGATATGCCAACAGAGTTCTGAGCAACACTGACGATCGTATCTTGAAAAACTGTATCATTGGGGATAACATCCTGACCAAAACCATGGAAAAAGAGCAGTAAAAAAAAGAAAAGCATCCAAGATCCTGGCTTCATGTATAGTTGGCTAGATGATCATTTTCGTTTAGATATTTCATCCCGTAACCTGGCTGCCTTTTCATAATCCTCACTGTTTACCGCCTTGTCTAGTTCCTTGTGCAGTTCATCCAGACTTAATTCTTTATACGGCGCTGTAGATCCGGGATCAATCTCTACGGTTTCGCCTTCCTGCAAGATCTCATCTACCACAATGCTGTCATCTATTTCTTCTTTTTCCTTTTCCTTGGAAGAGAACTTAAGGAAAATCCCTGCCTTGTCCAAGATGGTCTTGTAGGTAAAAATAGGTGCGTTAAACCGCAATGCCAGGGCAATGGCATCGGAGGTACGCGCATCTATGATCTCTTCCACTTTATCGCGTTCGCAAATGATACTGGAGTAAAATACCCCGTCTACCAGCTTATGGATAATAACTTGTTTGACAGTAATGTTGAAACGATCTGAGAAATTCTTAAAAAGATCGTGTGTAAGGGGTCTGGGTGGTTTTATTTCCTTTTCCAGGGCAATAGCGATCGATTGAGCTTCAAAGGCACCAATTACTATAGGTAACTTTCTGTCTCCATCCACCTCATTTAAAATAAGAGCATAGGCCCCATTTTGAGTTTGGCTGTAAGAGATTCCTTTAATTTTTAAGCGAACTAGACTCATAATCACATAAATACCGAAAAGGGCTGTTTAAATATAAGGAACGTGCCTGGTATTTTAACAGCCCTCAAGGGCACAAATTAACAAAAATTAGGCGTTCTGCGCCTTAAATTCCTTTAATTTTTCGATGAGTTCCGGTACTACAACAAAGGCATCGCCAACGATCCCATAATCTGCTGCTTTAAAGAAAGGTGCTTCGGGATCTGTATTTATCACCACTTTTACTTTGGAAGAACTGACGCCCGCCAGATGCTGAATGGCTCCGGAGATACCAATAGCTATATATAGATTACTGGCAACAGGTTTTCCGGTCTGGCCCACGTGTTCTCCATGTGATCGCCATCCCATATCACTCACCGGTTTTGAGCAGGCGGTTGCGGCACCCAACACACCGGCTAATTCCTCGATCATTCCCCAGTTCTCAGGACCTTTTAATCCCCTTCCGGCAGACACTACAACATCTGCATCTGCAATGGTCACTTCGCCCACTACCTTATCTATATTTACTGATTTGGTAGTAAAAGCGGCAGTATCTATGGAAGGGCCAAAATCTTCTTCACTAAGTGTAGCATTGTTTTCGTGTAGTCCGTAAGCATTGTTGGAAACGCCAATGATCTTAATGTCTGTATTGATCTCGGTATGGGCAAATCCTTTATTACTGAAGGCCGTTCGTTTCACCACCATAGGATTTATGCTATCCGGAGCAGCAACAACATTAGGCACATATCCCGCTTGTAATTTACCGGCAAGCAGGGCTGCCAAATATTTAGAATCTGTACTGGAACTAAGGATGATGACTTTGATGCCCTCCTTTTGAACAGCTTCTGCCAGAGCCATTGAGT
>JABDQS010000013.1 GCA_013042125.1 Eudoraea sp. | reverse complement strand
GTTCCTGAAGGCCGGGAGCGCTTGCGATTTTGTCTTCACAGTTACAATACACCGGATGAAATAAAGGAAGTATTGAGTATATTGGCCAATGCAATCAACAATGAGATCTATGCCCGATAAATTCTATACTCTTGGTGCCTTTGAATTCCCGGCCGATGTGCAGGTAATTAAGGGCCGTCTAGAATCTGAAGGGATCTTCGTGTATTTACGGGATGAAAATTTTCTAAATACGGATCCTTTGGTAAGTCAGGCGATCGGAGGGGTAAAACTACAGGTATATACGAAGGATAAGGATAAGGCCATTGCGATATATGATGAATTCAGGAGATATGCCATAGATGATGAAGGAAACCCAATTATCTGTCCTAATTGCAAAGCACAACGTTCGGAGGTCTATTATGCCAGGAAAGGGATCCTTAATAAGCTGTTTCCCTTTTTCGAAAAGAAAAAATATAAATGTCTTAACTGTCAGATGATCACCCAACCTTCCTGATCCATGAAACGAATCTTTGTAACGGGCATTTCCACCGAAGTTGGGAAGACCATTGCGTCAGCAATAATTACTGAAGCCCTTGAGGCAGATTACTGGAAGCCCATTCAGGCGGGGGATCTGGAGCATTCAGATAGTCATAAGATCGCACAAATGATCAGCAATAACAATTCGGTCATTCACGAGAATAGCTATGCTTTAAAAACGCCTATGAGTCCCCACGCCGCAGCTGCTATTGATGGTATTAGCATCCAATTGAATAAGATAAAAGAACCCCAAACTGCAAATCATCTGGTAATTGAAGGTGCAGGCGGCCTATTGGTGCCGTTCAACGAGAAAGAGACAATTCTGGATCTCATTAAGCCAAATTATAAGGTAGTAGTTGTCTCACGGCATTACCTGGGGAGTATAAATCATTCTCTTCTTACCGTCGGATGGCTGAAAGAAAGGGGTTTTGACATATCTATCCTGTTTAGCGGGGATGAACATTCTACCACCGAAGAGATCATTTTATCAAAAACAGGGATCCCATGTATTGGACGAATTCATGAGGAGCAGAATTTTGATGTTGCGGTTATCAAAAAATATGCAACGCAATTCAAAGAAAACCTAATGGCCCTTTAATCTTGAAAATATCTCTGCCCTGCCTATAATTTCTTCTAGCTTGTAATGATCAGACAGATAGTCTCTCACATAGGCATCTTCTTCTACGTATTCCTTATCAAAGACATATTTGCTACTTCGAGTAACCACTGTTTTAGGTTGAACCCTATCCATAAGATATTCCAACTCAGCCATTGATGTTTTCCGTGGATTACTGAAATAAGGAAATAGGTCGGTTCGGCATATATTACTGGGATGGGTGGCCGCTTTAGATGGTGGGGAGGCATCCAGAAGCCAATATCCAATATGGTACTCAAAAAAAAGTATCTCCTCAGGATCCAAGTCATTGGCGAGAATATACTCCGGCACTCTGATCCCCTCACCATTAAAATAGGTGCCATACGCCTCTTTATTTTTAACTATCGCATAGTATTCTATGTAAGATTCTACCGGTACTAAAAAAGCGATTAGTAAAATAATTGGATAGTATTTCACTTTTGCAACCAAGGCATTTGTCAGGGCAAGCCCAATAAGTACTAATAACATGGGGTAGAGTTGCATAAGGTAATGGCCATTTACTTTTCCACTCTTAAAAAATGAAAAGACAACACCCGCAATGACCAGTACAAGTAAAGGAATAGAAGGGTCCTTGAAGTTGAGCCACTTTTTTTTCCAGCTTAAAATGCCTGCGGCAAGAAGCAAAATGCCCAGAGGAAGTACTTTAAGGATGGACGTCTGAAGGGTTTTTGCATAGGCTAAAGGTGCCAGGATCACAGAATCTATCCAGATCTGCAACGAACCATCCAGGGCATAGGGTAAGGCAGTTAAGACAATGATCAGTCCTATCCCGGATCCAAGAATAACCATGTTGAGAAGGCCCGGAAAAGGTTTTTTCTCTTTGATACCCTGGCTAACAAAAAATATGGCAATGCCAAGAACGGCATAGGCAAGGTTAAGTTTCATCATTAAGGAGATGCCCAATAAAATACCGGCAATTAAAAACCATTTCTTTTGGTTGAATTTGATAAGAATGTATAGGGCAGGCATAAAAAAAAGCATACTAAGATGCTCAGACATCACCCCCTGCAGGCTACCAAAAAGACTCAGTAAATACACACAGCTTATAGCGGCCCAATAACCTACAACCGTAGATTTCACTTCTTTCCCTATTTTGAAAGTGAAGAAGGCTATTGCGGCAACTGCCAGGGCACCAATAAGCCTGATTGCTATAAAACTCTTGCCAAAAACATATATAATTGCAGCAAAGAACAGGTAGACAAGGGGCGGTTTCAGGTCCCATAACTGTGTATATGGCAAATATCCATCAATCCATGACTGTGCCATTAGAATAAAGGTACTCTCATCCCTGTCAACATAATCCCTGAAAAAAAACGGCAGGCGAATCAGGATGGATATTAAAGCTAACCACAGAAAAACCTTTCGATCCGTTAGTTTTTCATAGTTAGGAGTAAGAGATGTTATAACTTTGCCTGGCATGTTCATAGGGAATGTACCCTGTACTGCAAGATAGATAAATAGATGTTCCCCTAAAATAGCGGTCTTGAAGAAACTTTCGGAAAGAGATAAAAAGTATTTGTGGCACCCTTTGACTCAGCATAAGCTGCATCCCAATATGCTGGGTATAAAAAGTGCATCCGGAGCTATTTTGGTAGATGAGGACGGAAATGAATATATAGATGCTATTGCGTCCTGGTATACGGCCATGTACGGGCATTGTAACCCGGGTATTACCCGGAGTGTTGCGAAACAAATGCAGAAATTGGACCAGGTAGTGTTTAGCGGCTTTACTCACGAACCTGCCATTGCCCTCTCCGAGGCACTAATGGAGGTCTTGCCTAATAATCAAAACAAGCTCTTTTTTTCAGATAATGGCTCAACGGCAACGGAGATAGGCATTAAAATGGCCCTGCAGTATTATTATAACAAAGGAGAAAAACGAACAGTAATGCTGGCTTTTGAAGAGGGTTTTCACGGCGATACTTTTGGTGCCATGTCGGTTTCAGGTTTGTCTGCCTATAATGGCCCTTTTGAACAACATTTTATTCAGGTAGAACGTATCCCGGTACCCACGGCAGAAACCATAGAAGAGATCCTTGTGGACCTCGAACAAAGACTTCAAAAAAAGGATATAGCCGGCTTTATTTACGAACCATTGGTCCAGGGTGCCGCTGCTATGAAGATGCATAAAGCAGAGCACCTATGCCGTGTACTTCGGCTATTGAAATTATATGATGTCATTACTATAGCCGATGAGGTCATGACCGGTTTTGGGAAGACCGGAACGTATTTTGCCTCCGATCAGGTAACTGTAAAACCAGACATACTATGCC
>JABDQS010000009.1 GCA_013042125.1 Eudoraea sp. | reverse complement strand
GGCATATCGGGTTCCAAAACCAACTATAAATCCACTACCAATTAGTATTAGCAAGCCTTTCAGACTCAAAACGGCATTCCAATCATAGAGTTCCGGCGGTAAGAGTGTAGCGCCGGCATTCTTAAATCCAAGTTCGTTGAGGTCCGATACTGTCTTAGGATTCAGATCAATGACCGACCCATCAGATAAAAATGTCACCGCGATAAAACCACCTATGATGGCGCCAAGCACCACTGTTAGATTCCAGCGCTGTGCTTTCCAATCGAGCTTAAAAAAGGTTGAATATTTACCTGCTCCCCCCATACTGCACATAGTACGCAGGTTGCTAGACATCCCGAAGGTCTTGCCAAAATATATGAGGGTAATCATTACCAGGGCTATCAAAGGTCCTGAAACATACCAGGGCCATGGTTGTAATATGTATTCCATCAATTAATTTTTTTTGCAAAGATAGAGGAAAGAGTTTCTTGAATTGTGAACCTTTTCACAAAGCACTTATGCCTATAGATCTATAGGACGAAATACTTTCTTGTTACGATTATGTAGTTACTTATTGTTTTTCGAAGACCATTCGTTGAAAATCGGGTAAGTTCTTGTTCTCTGTAAGTGTTAGTACATTCCCATTTATGGTATAGGTGCCTTCGGTTTCCCCGGATAGAACGATCTGGTTGTTCACAAGGTCCCAGGTCCCGGAAGTAGTTTGATTTTCACCACAAAAGATGGCGTATTGTTCATTGGTAATAAATGTTATATCTAATTGGATGGCAAATAAGCTAAAACTGAGGTCTTCCCGTAAAATTATGTTGGCATTCAGGCAATCCAACTCATCCAACAGATTCTCCGAAAACACATCATCATCGTTGAGATCCTGTGCAGGGCTAATTATATATTCCGTAAGGTTATAAATTCCGCTGATCGCTTCTAATTGTTCCTGTGGAATACCGGGTTCTTCAGAGGAAGATTTTGAACATGAGGTCACCAATAGTAGGACTAGCACTAAGAACAATATAGTTGTGGAATGTAATTTCATCGCAGAGATTTTGTGCAAAGATACTATTTAAAGGATTTTGAATACTAATGAAATGGATGCTTTATGCAAAGGATTAACAATGCTGGTAAGGTAGTGCCCATTTAATCTGTTATCTTAGAAGACTTAATAAAGACACAATAGTACTATGAATAAGCAATACATAGACATGGACACCGTGAAATATTTACTTTTTGATGTTCACAATCTACAAACTGTCCTGCAGCAAGACAGGTATTCAGACTATGACAAGGAGTCTATAGATATGATGCTGAACGCCGTCAAAGATTTTGCAGATAAAGAGATGTTTCCTTATTTCAGGGAAATGGATGAAGATCCGGCTCATTATAAAGATGGAAAAATAGTAGTGCATCCACAAGTAACAAAATACATGAAAGCCGGTGGTGAAATGGGTTTTATATCAGGTCCATTCAGCATTGATTCAGGGGGGATGCAAATGCCGGCGATGGCGGTGAACGCCTCTGCCTATATTCAGGAAGCAGCTAATAATCAATTGCCGGGATATATAGGATTGACCATTGGGGCCGCAGAACTTATCACACATTTTGGTGATCAGAAATTGATTGAAGCCTATGTGCCTAAGATGTTGAGCGGAGCATGGGGTGGTACTATGTGTTTAACGGAACCCCAGGCAGGTAGTTCGCTTTCAGATATTGTTACCTCGGCAACGCCAGATGGCGATAATTATAAGATACATGGGCAGAAAATATTTATTTCTGCTGGAGATTATGAGGGAGCGGAAAACATTGTTCATTTGGTATTGGCTCGGATCAAAGGTGCACCGGCGGGTACCAAGGGCATCTCCCTTTTTGTTGTTCCAAAGAACAGACCAACTTCAGAGGGAGGCTTAAGGTCTAATGATGTAACTACCGTGGCAGATTTTCAGAAAATGGGGCAGAAAGGGTATTGTACAACGCACTTGTTCTTTGGCGATAAGGAAGATTGCACTGGCTGGCTGGTAGGAGAAGCGCATCAAGGATTGAAATATATGTTTTTGATGATGAATGGTGCCAGAATTGGCGTGGGAAGAGGTGCTGCTGCGATTGCAACTGCAGCCTATCATGCTTCCTTAAATTATGCCAATGAAAGACCTCAGGGGCGTAAACTTACCAGCACCGGTAAAAAGGATGTTGAACAGGAACAGACTCTGATAATCAATCATCCGGATGTACGCAGGATGCTGATGCTGCAAAAGACCATTTCGGAAGCTTCTTTGAGCCTGATCTTTTTGGCGGCAAAATATCAGGATCTTTCAATGTCCTTGTCAGATCCGAAAGAACGGGAAAAATATACCCTCTTGCTGGAAATATTGACCCCTATTGTGAAAACATATCCATCTGAAATGGGTAAAATGGCTGTGGACCTCGGTGTTCAGGTTCTTGGCGGATATGGCTTCTGTTCAGACTATATCCTGCAGCAGTACTTAAGGGATATTCGTATTTTTTCAATTTATGAGGGAACAACAGGCATTCAATCTCAAGATCTCCTTGGCCGAAAGATAACCATGGACAAGGGACGTGCTTTCGAATTGTTGTCAAAAGAGATAGCGAATTCCATTGAACAAGCAATGAGTCACGAGTCTCTGGTGCCCTATGCTAAACTGCTAAGTGAAAAGGCAGGTCTGGCTCAAAAGGTGGTCCAATCTCTAATGGGATATGCAATGAAGGGAGATTATGAAAGGTTCCTCTCTGATGCTACGGTATTTATGGAATTCTTTGGTAACATAACAGTAGCCTGGTTATGGTTGGATATGGCTAAAAGCTCACAAGATGCTTTGGTAAATGGAGATGGGAATTTTACCGCGGATTTTTATAAAGCCAAGATCCATGCGATGAAATTTTATTTCAAGTATGAACTTTCAAAAACTACTTCTTTGGCTGAAGTGCTGACAAATAACGAGGTGTTGACGGTAAAAACCGACACTAAGATATTTGCGTAGAAACGATACTATTCAAAAAGACAGCTTACAGAATATGGATACCATACAATCAAAATTTAACCTCAAGGGGAAAGTTGCAATAATTACAGGTTCAAGCAAGGGAATAGGAAAGGCAATTGCCCTCGGTCTTGCCGAAAGCGGGGCAAAAGTTGTGATCAGCAGCAGAAAGCAGGAGGCAGTAGACCTTGTTGTGAAGGAATTTAAGGATAAGGGCCTGGAGGCCATAGGCATACAGTGTCATATTGGTAATTCTCAGGAGCGGGAGTCCCTTATCACCAAAACCATTGAACAGTTTGGAAGGATAGATATTTTGGTGAATAATGCGGCCATTAATCCATATTATGGCCCACTGGAAGGTTCGGATGAAGCTGTATTCGACAAGATCATGGATATTAATGTGAAGGCACCATGGCTACTTTCCAATATGGTGTTGCCCTATATGAAACAAAATGGTAATGGTAGTATTATCAATATCTCTTCTGTGGAAGGGCTACGACCCGGATTTGGTTTGGGGCTTTACAGTGCCACCAAAGCTGCTTTGATCATGCTAACTAAAAATCAGGCTAAGGAATGGGGGAAACACGGCGTAAGGGCCAATGTGGTATGTCCGGGATTAATTAAAACCAAATTCAGTGAAGGCCTTTGGAGTGATGAAAAACTCGTTGATAGATTCACCAGGGCCCTGCCCATGAATCGCATAGCCGATCCGGATGAAATGGCAGGGTTGATCTTATTACTGGCATCAGATGCGGGATCCTATATAACAGGAGGGGTTTATGCGGCTGATGGAGGCTATTTGGTATCCGGATAAAAATGAATGAAATACAAATACTTCAAAATGAATTTTGATCATAGCAAAAGGTCTATCGAATTTCAGGATAAATTGAATCGTTTTTTTGAAAAAAACATTCTTCCTGTTGATGAGGAGGTTACTGCATTCTACAGAGATCCTGATAATATCTGGCAAAAATGGCCGGGTCTGAAGGAATTGAAGGATAAGGCTAAAAAAGCAGGATTATGGAATTTGTTCTTACCAAAGGGATACGGATCATTAAGTCCCGGCCTTAGCAATTTGGAATACGCTCCCTTGGCAGAATGTATGGGCAGGATACAATGGTCCTCAGAAGTATTTAATTGTAGTCCGCCGGATACGGGAAATATGGAAGTACTGGCCCGGTATGGTACCAAAGAACAACAAGAGAAATGGTTACGACCATTGATGGAGGGCACTATCAGATCTGCTTTTTTAATGACAGAACCGCAGGTAGCTTCTTCCGATGCGACCAATATTGAAACTTCAATTGTTGCAGATAAAGATGACTATGTGATCTCCGGCAAAAAATGGTGGTCATCCGGGGGGATGGATCCCGATTGTAAGATCGCCATTGTCATGGGAAAAACTGATTTTGAAGCACCCAGGCATTTGCAGCAGAGCATGATCTTGGTCCCCATGGATACGCCCGGTGTAACTATTGAACGCCCCCTAAGTGTTTTTGGGTATTACGATTCTCCGGAAGGGCATGCAGAGATCACTTTAAACAGTGTGCGGGTTCCGAAGAAAAATATCCTGCTTAGTGAGGGAAAAGGATTTGAAATTGCTCAGGGCAGGTTGGGCCCGGGTAGAATACACCATTGTATGCGACTAATTGGTATGGCGCAACGTTCATTGGAGCTAATGGCACAGAGGACCACTGAGCGAACTCCTTTTGGGAGATCACTGGATACCTACAGCAGTATTCGTCAGGATATAGCACGTTCGCGCTGCGAGATAGAGCAAGCCAGGCTTCTGGTACTTTCTGCAGCCGATAAAATGGATAAAAAGGGAAATAAGGAAGCAAAAGATCTCATTGCCATGATCAAGATAGTGACGCCTGGTATGGCGGAAAAAGTAATAGACAGGGCGATCCAGATCATGGGAGGAAAAGGTGTAAGTCAGGATACCCCTCTGGCACACTTTTATGCCGCTGCCAGAACCCTTCGTTTGGCAGACGGCCCGGATGAGGTTCATATGAGTCAGTTGGGAAAGAATACCATCAAGCAATACATCGGTCAATTATAATGTCAGAAAAGGAGTTAACAAAACCGGTACGCAAAGGAGAGGAACTCAATGAGAAGGATCTGAAAAGATATTTACTACGTCGTGGGCTAATTCAGGATGAAAAAAGTGAAATGCTCGTAGGGCAGTTTCAGAATGGGTATTCAAATCTTACGTATCAGCTCACCATTGAGGACAAAGAATTTGTTCTCAGAAGGCCACCTTTTTCAGCCCCGAAACGCGGCCACGACATGGGCAGGGAATTTAAGGTGTTAGATGCTTTGCATTCTGTTTTTGACAAGATCCCTGAGGTATTTGCATATGCTGAAGATCCTAAAATTCTTGGAGTGCCTTTTTATATTATGGAAAAGGTAGACGGAAT